>JADGHI010000072.1 GCA_019689515.1 Acetobacteraceae bacterium
ATCTCCAGGCGCGAGGCATGGTGCGCCGCGATCGCGCCGATCCGCCGGTGCAGCCCGTGGAACGGCTCCCCGTGTGAGGGCAGCACCAGCGTGTCCGGCGGCAGGGACAGCAGCCGCTCGTTGGAGGTCAAGAATTCGGCCAGCGGGTCGCCCTCCGGCTCCGTCGGGTGCACGCCGACATGCGGGGTGATGCGCGGCAGGATCTGGTCGGCCGAGATCAGCACGCCGAGCTCGGCGCAATGCAGGCAGGCCATCTCCGGCGCGTGGCCCGATCCCGTCAGCACGGTCCAGGCGCGGCCGCCGATGCGGAGCGAATCGCCCGCGGCGATGCGCCGGTACTGGCGTGGCAGCGGCAGCACGGCGCGCACGTAGAGCGGTCCGCGCCCGGCGACGAAGCGCACGTAGTCCTCGGCGCAGCCCGCCTGGCGCGCCCAGGCGACCTGCTGCTCGATCATGTCCTCCCCAGCGTCGAGGCGCAGCAGCCGCGCCTGCAGCCACTCGGTGCGCGTCATCAGCAGTGGCACGCCGCCCCAGCGCTGGGCCAGCCAGCCGGCGAAGCCGACATGGTCCGGATGGAAATGGGTCACCATCAGCCGCGTCACCGGCCGGCCGTCGAGGCCCGTGGTGAAGACCTGCTCCCAGAGCGCCGCCGCGTCGTCGGTCTGCGCGCCGCAATCGACCAGGAACCAGCCTCCGCCGTCCTCGATCAGCCAGAGATTCACATGCCGCGGCGGGAAGGGCAGCGGCATGCGCACCCAGCGCAGCCCGGGCAGGATCTCCTTCACCTCGCCCGGCGCGGGCGGTTCCGAGAGGGGGGCTTCGGCGATTCGGCTGTTCACGTAACACTCCGGACAGGAGAGGCGGCGCAATCGGCCGAGGACGCGGCGGCGGAGGTGCCGCGCCCGCGGCATGGTCGTGGTGGATGCGGGGGCGCAAGGTTGACCCGAGACGCGCCCGCCTCCTAGCGTCCCAGCCCGGGCCGGAAGAATCAATCCGGCCCATGCCGGCGCGACCGACTGGGCGCGGTGCCAGGGCAGGGCCGGCATCCACTGGAAGCTGGGAAATGTCCGACCCGACGTCACTGACCCCGAGCGAGCTGCATTTCCTCTCCATCGCCGAGGCGGAGCGGCTGATCGCGCGCCGCCAGCTCTCGCCCGTCGAGCTGACCCGCGCGCTGCTCGCGCGCATCGAAGCGCTGGACCCTCAGCTCAACGCCTACCTCCTCGTCACCGCCGACCGCGCGCTCGAGGCCGCGCGGAAGGCGGAGGAGGAGATCATGGCCGGACGCCATCTCGGTGCGCTGCACGGCATCCCGGTCGCGCTGAAGGACGTCATCTGCACCGCCGGCATCCGCACCACCGGCCATTCGCGCATCTGCGCCGATTTCGTCCCGCGCGAGGACGCGACGGTGGTGCGCAAGCTGCACGAGGCCGGCGCGGTGCCGCTCGGCAAGCTGGCCACGCATGAATTCGCGCATGGCGGCCCCTCCTTCGACCTGCCCTGGCCGCCGGCGCGCAATCCCTGGAACCGCGAGCACGCGACCGGCGGCTCCTCCTCCGGCTCCGGCGCGGCGGTGGCCGCGGGGCTCGCGCTCGGCGCGCTGGGCACGGACACCGGCGGGTCGGTCCGCAATCCGGCGGCGATGTGCGGCCTGGTCGGCCTCAAGCCGACCTACGGGCTGCTCAGTCGGCATGGGGTGATGACCAACTCCTACAGCTACGACCATGTCGGGCCGATGGCCTGGACCGTCGAGGACTGCGCGATCCTGCTCCAGGCCCTCGCCGGCTACGACCCGAAGGACCCGGCGAGCGCCGGCCGTCCGGTGCCCGACTATCGCAGCGGCCTGGCCACCGGCATCCGCGGCCTGCGCATCGGCGTGCTGCGCCACCTGCACGAGGAGGACGTGCCCATCGCGCCCGAGGCGCAGGCGGCGCTCGAGGAGGCGCTCTCCGTCCTGCGCGACCTCGGCGCGGAGCTGGAGGAGGCGCGCATCCGCCCCGCCCAGGCCTATTACGACGTGAAGATCATCGGCGCCGAGAGCGAGCTCTTCGCCGTTCACGCCGAGGAGCTGCGCCGCCGCCCCGGCGAGTTCGGCGAGGACTTCCTCGGCCGCTCCCTCGCCGCCGTGCTGATCAGCGCCGAGGACTACGTGCAGTCCCAGCGCGAGCGTCGCGCGATGATCGCCGAGATGGCGCCGCTCTATGCGCGCTTCGACGCCTTCGTCTGCGCCGCGCCGGGGTCCGCGCCGCGGCTCGACGCCTGGCGCACGGAGATGTTCTGGCAGAAGCCCTCGCTGGCGACGCCGTTCAACGTCCTCGGCGGCCCGGCGCTGGTGCAGTGCATTGGCTTCACCGCGGGCGGCCTGCCCCTCTCCATGCAGATCGTCGGCCGGCCCTTCGAGGAAACGACGGTGCTGCGCATCGCCCATGCCTATGAGCGCGCCACGCCCTGGCGCCGGCGCCGGCCGCAGCTCGATCCGAACGCCGCCTTCTCGACCGCGCTGCCTCCGGTGCCCGATCCGCCGCCGGTCACGCTCGGCCAGGCGGAGCGCGACGCGCTCGCGGTGATGGCGCGGCGCGCCGGGCTGACGCTGAACGAGCGGCAGTTCGCCCATCTCTGCGCTGCCGCCCCGCATGTCGAGGCGATGCGGGCGCGCCTGCGCCGCGCGCGCGGCTTCGGCGAGGAGCCGGCGAGCGTCTTCCGCTTCCCCGCTCCGGGCTGAGCCCGCGGCGCGCCGCTTGACCTCCCGAACGGGCTGCCCACACCCTGGCCCGGGCAGCCCGGGAGGAAGCGCAATGCCCTACGCCCCGTCCGACGGTGTCCGGCTCTACTACGAGGAGACGGGCAGCGGATATCCCATCGTCTTCGTGCACGAATTCGGCGCCGACCACCGCGAGTGGGAGGCGCAGGTCCGCTGGTTCGGGCGCGAATACCGCTGCATCGCCTTTGCCGCACGCGGCTATCCGCCCTCCGACGTGCCGGAGGACGAGCGGCTCTACGGCCAGGACCACGCGGCCGCCGACATCGGGGCCGTGATGCGCCATTGCGGGGTGGAGCGCGCGCATCTCGTCGGCTGCTCGATGGGCTCCTTCGCCTCGCTGCTCTTCGCCCTGCGCAACCCCGGCAAGGCGAGCGCCCTGGTGCTCGCCGGCGTCGGCTCCGGCTCCACCCGTTCGGCAGAGGCGCGCGACGCGTTCCGGCGCAATTGCGCCGCGCGCGGCGACGCCCTGATCCGCGAAGGCTGGGACGGCGCGCATGCCGAGGAGACCGGCCACAGCCCGACGCGCATCCAGCTCAAGAAGAAGGACCCGCGTGGCTGGGCGGAGTACATGGCGCGGCTGCGCACCCATTCCGGCCTCGGCTCCGGCATGACAATGAAGCGCTACCAGGGCCTGCGCGATTCGATCTTCGACTGGGAGGCGCAGCTCCGCACCCTGCAGGTCCCGACGTTGCTCGCGGTCGGCGACGAGGACACTCCCTGCCTCGAGGCCAACCTGTTCCTCAAGCAGACGCTGCCGAACGCCGGCCTCTGGGTCGCGCCCCGCACCGGCCACGCGATCAACCTCGAGGAGCCGGCGGCCTTCAACGAGGCCGTCGCGGCGTTCTTCTCGACGGTCGAGCGCGGGCGCTGGTCGCTCGGGTAGCCGTTCAGCCCGGCGCGCGTCGCGCTATGAAGTCGAGCGTGGCGCGCGCGCAGAGCTCCGCGTGCGTCGCGGCGACGTGGTAGGAGTCGCCGGGCACCACCATCAGCTCGGAGCCCGGGATGGCGCGCTGCCATTCGCGCGTCGCCTCCACCGAGCCGAGGCCGCTGCCGTCCGTCGTCACCACCAGCGTCGGGCAGGCGATGCGCGCGAGGTCGTCGCGCACATCGATGGAGGGCACCGCGCCGATGAAGCCGAGCTGGGTTGAGAGCGGCGTCGCGCCCATCAGCTTCGCCCAGCCCTCCATCATCGCCGGCGGCGCGGCGCTGCCGAGGCGGCCCGGCATGGTCCAGCGCGCCCAGCTTTCGACGCCGTGCCGCTCGATGTGCTCCATCCAGGCGGCGTGCCGATCGCCGAGCGACTCCTGGCCGGAAACCAGCGTGCCGAGCAGGACCAGGCTGCGCACCCGCGCCGGGTGCCGAGCCGCCAGGCGGATGGCGAGCGGCCCGGCCACCTTCGCCGCGACGAGGTGGAAGCGGTCGAGTCCGATCGCGTCGGCGAGTGCGATGAAATCCGCGACGATCCCATCCACCGACCAGGCGTGGTCGCGCGGCATCGGGGTCGAGCGGCCGAAGCCGCGCATGTCCGGCCGGACCACGCGCAGATGCCGGCCGAGGATCGGCATCCAGGCGTTCCAGGCCTCGCCGCTCTCGGCGTTGCCGTGCAGCAGCAGTGCATTCGCCGGTGCCTCCCAGGCATCGGCAAAGCACTCGTCGCGGTAGAACAGCTCGCAGTCGGGCGAGATTCGCAGCCGGGGCATGGGCGTCGCTCCTATTCGGGTCGGATGCCGGCCTCGCGGATCACGCGGGCCCATTTGGCGATGTCGGCGGAGATGCGCGCGGCGAATTCCTCCGGCGTCGTCGGTGCCGGGTCCGCGCCCTGTTCGGCGAGCACGCGCCGCACCTCGGGCTCGGCCAGCAGGCCGCGGATCTCGGTGTTCAGCCGCTCGATGATCGGCCGGGGCGTTCCGGCGGGGGCGAGGATTCCATTCCAGCCCTCCACTTCGAAGCCTGGCAGCGCGGCCTCGGCCACTGTCGGCACATCGGGCAGCAGCGGCGAACGTCTGGCTGTGCCCACCGCCAGCGCGCGCAACCGGCCGGCGCGCACCATCGGCAGGGCGGTGATCGGATTGTCGAAGAACATCGAGACCTCGCCGCGCAGCAGGGCCGTGTGTACTTCCGGCACGCTGCGGAACGAGATGTTCGTCAGCTCGATCCCCGCCATGCTGCGGAACAGCTCCGCGCTCAGATGCGCCAGGCTGCCTGGGCCGACCGTCCCGCAGGTCAGCCGCTCGCCCCGCTTCGCCATGGCGATCAGCCCGGCGACGTCCTGCACCGGCAGTGAGGGCGGCACGACCAGGACCTGCACGACGGTGGTGATCATGCTGATCGGTGCGAGGTCGCGCTCGGTGTCGTAGGGCAGGCGCTGCTTGAGCGAGGGGTTCACGGGATGGCTCGGGAACACCATGAGCAGCGTAT
Source organism: Acetobacteraceae bacterium (assembly GCA_019689515.1). GTDB lineage: Bacteria > Pseudomonadota > Alphaproteobacteria > Acetobacterales > Acetobacteraceae > Caldovatus. The sequence goes on from JADGHI010000072.1 coordinate 5,180, forward strand.
AGCCATCGGGACGCGAGCGGACGACGTGCTCGGTGCCGATGATGCCGCTCGCGCCCGGCCGGTTGTCTACCACCACCTGCTGACCGAGCCGCTCACTCAGGCGCGCCGCGACGAGGCGTGCGAGGAGGTCGGTAATGCCGCCGGCGCCGGTTGGCACGACGATGCGCACAGGCCGGCTCGGCCAGTCCTGCTCCTGTCCCATCGCGGCGGGCGCGGCGGCGACCGCGCCGAGCGCAGCGCCAAGCGCGGTGCGCCTGCGGAGTGTCATGGCAGCGTCTCCTCCCTATGTTCTTCTTGGTGCCAGCCTAGCGCGCGGATGGCGCACCTTGCAGCATGCTCCACCGTGGCCCTAGCATCGTAGCGAAACGATGGAGGGGCACGCACACGTGACGGTCACTCTGCGGGTCTGCGGCGCGGCGCGCACCGTGACCGGCCTTTCCCTCCTGTTCGAGGCGCCGGGGACACGGTTCCTCGTGGATTGCGGCATGTTCCAGGGGCCGAAATCCCTGAAGGCCCTGAACTACGAGGCCTTCCCCTTCGAGCCGCGTGCTCTCGACTTCGTGCTGCTCACCCACGCGCACATCGACCATTCGGGCCTGCTGCCGAAGCTCGCCAAGGCCGGCTTCCGCGGCCCGATCCACGCGACGCGCGCGACGCGCGACCTCTGCTCCGTCATGCTGCCGGATTCCGGCCACATCCAGGAGATGGAGGTCGAGACGCTGAACCGCCGCAACCGGCGCCGCGGCGGCATGGGGCCGGTGACGCCGATCTACACCGCCGCGGACGCCGAGCGCGTGATCGAGCAGTTCCGCTCGGTCGAGTTGGACGAGTGGATCGAGCCCGCCGACGGCGTGCGTGCGCGCTACTGGAACGCCGGCCACATGCTCGGCTCCGCCTCGATCGAGCTGGAATTCGCGATGCCGGGCGGGGCGCCGGCGATGCGCGTCCTCGTCTCCGGCGACCTCGGCCCGGACTGCTCGGTGCTGCAGGCGGACCCGGAAGGGCCCGCGGGCGTGGATCACGTGATCTGCGAATCCACCTATGGCGACGAGGACCGGCGCTGCGGCACGGCGGAGGAACGCCGCGCCCGCCTCGCGGACATCGTGCGCAAGGCTGCCCGCCGCGGTGGCGCGCTGCTCGTGCCCGCCTTCGCGGTGGAGCGGGCGCAGGAGGTGATGTGGGACCTGGTCACGCTGATGGATTCGGGCCAGGTGCCGGACGCGCCGATCTACCTCGACAGCCCGCTCGCGATCCGCGCGACGCGGATCTTCCTCCGCCACGCCGCCACGCTGGAGGAGGGCCCCGCGCTGTCCCGCGCATTGCGCTCGCCGCGGCTGCGCTTCACCGAGACCAGCGAGCAGAGCCGCGCCATCGCGCTCGAGGAAGGCTTCCACGTCATCGTCGCCGGCAGCGGCATGTGCGAGGCCGGGCGCATCCGCCACCACCTGCGCAACTGGCTCCCCGACCCGCGCGCCACGGTGCTGTTCGTCGGCTTCCAGGCGGAGGGCACGCTCGGCCGCCTGCTGCGCGACGGCGCCAAGGCCGTGCGCATCCAGGGCGACACGGTGAAGGTCGCCGCGCACATGGCGGAGATGACCGACTATTCGGGCCATGCCGACGGGCCGGAACTTGGCCGCTGGATCCAGGCGCGCGGCCCGGTGCGCGGCGGCGTGTTCCTCGTGCATGGCGAGCCCGAGGCGATCGAGGGCCTGGCCAAGCGCGTCACCGGCCGCAGCATTGTGCCCGAGGCGGCGATCCTCCGCCCGGCGCTCGACGAGGCCTTCGAGCTCCCGGCCGGCGCGCCGCCGGTCCGCCTCCCAGCCCAGGAGCGCCGCCGCGGCAGCGCCGAACGCCTCGGGCGCCCCGACTGGCACAACGAGCGCGCCGCACTGCTGCTCTCCATCGAGCGCGCACTGGACGACGCGCCCGACGACGCGGCGCGCGGGGCGCTGCTGCGCCGCCTGCGCGACGTGATCGAGCCCGGCTAGGCGGCGGCCGCCGTCGCACACGGCCCCTGCTTTGGCGTCCGGGTCGGCATGATGCGGCCTGGGGAGTCGGGCGGCGTTCCGCACCTTCCGTTCTGCGCGGTCGCACCGCGCAACCCGGCCCGTGTCGCCGGGATGGGGCGCTCGGCGATCGCCCGCTCGCGCTTCCTGTCCATCAGACAGCGCACCGGTGGAGCGGGGACGACAATCGGGACCGGCCGCGCGGGCCAGTTCACAGAGGCCGGGTCTGGCGGCGGAGAACGGCGGACGCTTCGCATCGCCCGGTCCGTCCGCGTGCAGCATGGGCAGCGCGCGGGTGGGCGTACCGGCCCGCCCGCGCCGCACTGTCAGCGGATCGGCGAGAAGCTGGTCGGCTTCAGGATCATATTGGTCTGCTGCTTCAACGCCCCGAGCCCCGCCGTCGCCTTCAGGAACTCGCCCCAGCCCGGATCGGCCGCCATGGCGGTGCGGCGGCGGTCGCGGTCGCCGAGGCTCTCATAGGCCCACATGAAGACCGCCTGGTTGATCGGTCCGCACTCCGTCACGGCGAACAGGAGGAGCTGGCCGAGATGCTTCGTCTGCACCGGCAGGGCGAGCTTCTCGTACGCCTCGATCCAGGCGTTCGCCTTGCCCGGGTGGAAGTCGTAGGTGCGGTGGTCCACGATCATCGTCGTGCCGCCGATCCTGCGCGTGAAGGGCTGGCCCGCCTTCTGGATCGGCGAGAAGGCGGTGGTCTTGAGCAGCTTCGCCTCCTGCTCGCGCAGCGCGCCGAGCGCGGCCGACTTCTGGCGGAACGCCGTCCAGCCTGGATCGGCCTCGCGCGCGGCCATGCCCCGGGCGCGGTCGTCGATGTCGTCATAGCCGCGGAAGAAGACCGCCTTGTTGAGCGGGCCGAACTCGGTGGTGAAGAAGCCGATCAGCGGCCCCATGTGGCGCGCCGAGACCGGCGCCGCCTCGGCTTCGTAGAGCTGCAGCCAAGCCGGCAGCTTGCCCGGATTGGCAGTGTAGATGCGCTGCTCGATGAACATGCGCGGGTCCCTCCTCCCACTGGCGGAGCGGAACCATCCCGCCCAGCGCGGCGCGGCGCAAGGGCGGCGCGGCCACGGCGATCTCCGGCCTCCCATCATCCCAAGGGACATCGCTCGGCGGCCCATGCGCCAAGGCCCGGTGCGTGCCGGGCCTTCCGCACACCGGCATGATGCTCAGCGCAGCAGCAGGGCGAGTGCGATCACCACCGGCGCGGCGAGGATGACGACCGCCGCGACGCGCACCAGCAGCACGGCGAGATGCGCCAGCGAGAGCGCCACTGCGGCCCGGCGCGCCTCCGTCCCCGCCGTCGGTACGCCGGGCGCGGCCAACGCGACCTGCGGCTGCTCCGCGGCCGTCGCCACGCCCACCCGGGCCTCCGCACCTCTGGCGCCCGGCGGGATTCGCTGCACCGGTTGTGCGCTCACCGGCTCTCCTCCGACCCGCGATAGAAGCAACGCAGAGCCGTGGAACACAAGTGTGAGCGCAACCGGCTGAAACCGTTTCGGTATCCTGCCTGCCACGCCGCCCGGCCCTGTGCAGCGCCGGGGGGGGGGCCGGCTGGCGCCCCCCCCCGCCGGGGACACCCGCCCGCCCCCCGCGGTCGAGTGTCGGGGGCGGGGAGTTGTTTATAAGCGCCCGCGCCGGGGCGGCGGCCGGCTTGCGCCGCCGCCGCTACTGGAACACGCGCGTCGCGACGGCGATCTGGAAGACCAGCGCCAGCAGGTCGCTCGCGATCTGCTGGTACTTGGGGTCGAGATAGGGCAGCGCGATCAGCTCGTCCCCCGGCCGCGGCGGCTCGGAGGGGTCGAGCAGCGTCTGCCCGCTCGGCCGGCGGATCATCACCGTCGAGCTGCTGCCGCGCTGGGTGAAGCCGCCGGCGGCGCGGATGTAGTCGTCGATCGTCCAGCCCTCGCGCCAGACCACCGCCTGCGGCGCCGTGACCTCGCCGGTGACCAGCACGGAGGACGACTTCTCCGGGATCACGACGATGTCGCCGTCCTCCATCCGCACCGGCATGCAGCGGCCGTCCGAGTCGCTCACCACCAGCCGCCCCTCGGGCTGGATGCGCCGCGCGCGCGAGATGTAGGAGGCGACGAGCTGCGCCTCGCTCGCGCGGATGCTCGCGACGCCCGTGGTCGGGCTGACGGCCATGAAGAGCTGCCGCTCCAGCCGGTCGAGCGCCTCGTTGATGGCGCGCTGCTGCTGCGCCGCGAGCCGCGGCCGCAGCAGGAAGACCGAGCGGGTGTCGGCGAGCGCCGGGTCCACCGCGACATGGTCCAGGAGCTGGCAGAGCTGGATGTCGCGGTCGGCGACCAGGACAGAGGGGTAGAGCCGGCTTCCTTCGATGGTGACGCGGATGGTCTGCTGCGCCACGTCGGCGGCGAAGGTGACGGTGTCCTGGTCGAGGAGCTGGAGGTTCGCCAGCTCCTGCAGCGAGACGTAGCGCGAGAAGGGCACCGCGCCGCGCACCCCGCGCACCACCGCATTGGTCGCCGAGGGCAGCGGCCGCGCGTAGGCGATCAGCTCGCGCCCGCTCATCCCGCCGGTGCCGGAGGCTTCGAACAGGAAATTGTTGCGCACCGCGCCGTCGGCGCCGATCAGCGCGCGCTGCCGGCCGACGACGATCGTGTCGCCCTCCTGCAGCCGCAGCACGGGCATCCGGCCCTCCAGCAGGAAGCGGTAGAGGTCCACCGTGGCGACGGTGCGCCCGCCGCGCTGCAGCGTGATGTCGCGGAAGCTGCCGCGCCCCGGGTCCACGCCGCCGGCGCGCACCAGGAAGTCGAGCAGCGAGTCCGAGGCGACGCCCGCGTAGCGCCCGGGCTGCCGCACGAAGCCGGTGACGAAGACGCCGATGCGCTGGGTGCTGAGGACCGTCGCGTAGACCTGGACCTGCTGGGTATAGACCCGCTGGATCGCCGCCGAGACCACGGTCTGGAGGTCTCCGGCCCGCACCCCGGCGAGCGTCACCGGCCCGACATTGGGGATGAAGATGTTCCCCTGCGGGTCCACCACGGCCACCACCTCGGCGTCCACGGCCCCCCAGGCGCGCACGCTCACCCGGTCGCCCGGGGCGAGGACGTAGTTCGGGTTCGGCGCGTCGCTGCTGCTCGCGGGCTGCCCGGTGAAGAGGGAGGCGCCGAACACCGCGGTCGCGGGGCCTGAGGTTCGCCCGAGGTCGCCGAGCGGCGGAACGAGGAGCGGCCCGCTCTCCGCCTCGGTCGGGTGGCCGACCCGCTCGCGCCCACGCGCCGCGCCCGGGATGTCCGCGAGGCTGCGCTGGTCGAACAGCAGCGTCGAGGGCGCCGGGGAGGCTGGCGTGGCGCCAGGCTGCTGTGCCTGCATCTGCTGGAGCAACTGCTGTTGCTGCTGCACCGTCAGCGGGGCGGTGAGGGTCGTCTGCGGCGTGCGCACCTGCCCCACCGCCGGAATGGCGGCCAGTCCGATCAGGACCAGAGGGAGGAGGAAGAGGTGCGCGAAGCGTCCGCCGCGGCGTGGCTCAGGCCGCATGCTCGCGCATCCCCGCGATCAGGAGCTTGCCGATGCCGTAGATCACGGCGAGCCCGATGAACAGTCCGATCGAATTCATGATGCGCCTGGGATAGAGGGGATATTCCGCGAGGTTCGGCTCGACCACGCGGGCGAGGAAGACCTGCTGGCGCTGCGCCTCGACCCGCGCCTGCTCGAGCGAGGCGACGGCGGAGGCGAGCTGGCGGTCCGCGAGATCGCGCTCGAGCATCAGCCGCTCGTATTCGGCGAGCTGGCTCGCGAGCGTCTCATTGCCGGCGGTGTAGCGCTGCCGCTCCTCGGCGATCTGCCGCTCCAGCGCGGCGATCCGGTTGCGCACCTCGAGCAGGCCCGGGTTGTCCGGGCGCATGAAGCGCGACCTCGCCGCCAGATCCGCCCGCGCGACGGTGAGCTGGCTCTCGAGCTGGCCGATCGTCTCGGTCGCGATCGCCGCGCCGCGCGACGGATCGAGCTCCTGCTGGCGGGCGCGCAGCGTCGTCAGCGCCTCGCGCGCCGCCATCACCCGTCGCTCGGCGACCGCCACCTCGTCGCGCGCGATGCGCAGCGCGTCCTCGCGCGCCCGCTCGCTCATGCGGTTGACCAGCGCCTCGGAGAGGGTGAGCAGCTCCTCCGCGATCTGGCGCGAGTCCTCGGCGCGGAAGCTCCGCACCTGCAGCGTGATCAGGCCGGAGGTCATGTCGTAGGTGGTGGTCACCATCGAGGTGAAGTAGCGGGTCAGCCGCTCGGGGTCGGTCCACCACAGGCGCGAGAGCCAGTCCGCCTCGGGCCGCGTGAAGATCTCAACCAGGTCCACCCGCCCCTTCAGCCCGTCCACCGCACCATGCGAGGTGAGATAGTCGCGCACCGCCTGCGCCTCCTCGTGCGCCGGGGAGAGGCCGGTGGCGCCGAGCAGGCTGCTGAGCCCGGACGTGCTGCTGCTGGATGCCCCCGGCCGGCCGCGCACGATGAAGCGCGCCTCCGAGACGTACTGGTCGGTCGCGATCCCCACGAAATAGGTCGCGCCGAGCAGCGAGGGCAGCACCACCAGGAGCAGGAAGGTCCGCCGCGCCGCCCAGGCGCCGAGCCGGCGCAGCGCGCCGCGCCGCTGCCGTGGCCCGCGGCCGTCCGCCGTCGCCTCCTCCCCCTCGGTGGCGGCCGCCGTGCCGCGGCCCCAGCCCGCATCCGCGGGCGTGGCCGAGACGTCAAAGGGCGTTGTAGGTGGCGAGGGCTTCGTCGAGATCTTCATAGAAGGTGAGGACCCCCCCGTCGAGGACCGCGGCGCTCGTGCAGTA
>JADGHI010000073.1 GCA_019689515.1 Acetobacteraceae bacterium
GGGCCATGCGATCCGCATCCGCGGCCTGCGCTTCGCCTGGGCGCCGGACCGGCCGCCGGTGTTCGACGGACTCGACCTGGACGTGCCGGAGGGGGCGCGGGTCGCGATCCTCGGCCCCTCCGGCAGCGGCAAGTCCACCCTTGCCGCGCTGCTGCTGAAGCTCGCCGCCCCGCAAGACGGGAGCATCACCCTGGGCGGGGCGGACCTCGCGGCGCTGCCGGCGGCCTTTGTCCGCAGCCGCATCGCCTGCCTCACCCAGGACGCGCGGCTGTTCGACGACACGATCGCGGCCAATCTGCGCCTCGCCGCGCCGGAGGCTGACGACGCCGCACTGTGGCGGGCGCTGGAGGCGGCACGCATCGCGGACCTGGTGCGCGCCCTGCCCGAGGGGCTTCAGACGCGCTGCGGCGAGGCGGGCGCGCAGTTCTCGGGCGGCCAGGCGCGGCGGCTGGCGCTCGCCCGCGCGCTGCTCTCGCCCGCGCCGGTGCTGATCCTGGACGAGCCCGCCGCGGGGCTGGATGCCGAGACGGAGCGCGACTTCCTCGCCACGCTCGACACGGCGACCGCGGGGCGCAGCGTGATCCTGATCGTGCACCGCCTCATCGGCGTCGAGCGCCCGACGCGCATCCTGCGCCTGATCGGCAGGCAGGCGATCCCGGCGACGGGATAGCCGCGCCCGACGGACGCCCGGGGCGGGCCGGCGCCGCGCCCCTTCGGTCCAAGGAGCCGAAACGTCGCCCCCGGTGGCGCCGAGGCGGCGGAAGCGCCGTCAGCCGGCGCGCTGCTGCTGGCCCGGCCGGTTGTCCTGCTCGTTCGCCGCCTGGGCCTGCGCGCCACCGCTCGCCTGGCCCGCGGACTGGCTGGTGCTGCGGATCGGGATGCGGCTCGGCTTCTGCTGCTCCGCCGGGCGCGGCAGGGTGATGTGCAGGACGCCCCTGTCGAACCGCGCCTCGACCTGGTTCGGATCGGGCGCGAAGGGCAGGCGGAAGGCGCGCTGGAACCGGCCGTAGCTGCGCTCGGAGAGGTGCATGCCGCCCTGCTGCTCCTCCCTGCGTTCCTGCTTCTTCTCGCCGGCGATGACCAGGAGGTCGCCATCCACCCGCAGATCGATGTCCTGCTCGCTCATTCCCGGCAGCTCGGCGGAGACCTCGAGGCCGCGGTCGGTCTCGTGCACGTCGAGGCGCGGGGCGAAGCGGCCCATCATGCCCGCATCCCCGCCGGCCATGGGGAAGCCGCGGAGCACTTCGTCGAAGATCCGGCCCATTTCGCGCTGGATGGTCCCGAAGGGATCGCCCGGCTGCGCTAGGCCCGTGCTGGGTCCGAAGAATCGTGAGAGCATCGCGTAACCTCCCCTTCCCTGGCGGCGAAGGCTTCGCCGTCTTGTGGTGCCAGCGCGGACGGCGCCGGGGCCGCGATGCCGAGGCCGCCGCCCGCTACGGCTAGACTCGCCGGGACCGCCTCGGTTCCCGTGCATGCGCAGGCAAGGAGTGCAGGTTTGGCCCATCCCGGAGCGATCCACCCGCCCCGTCCCCTCGACCCCGCGAAATTCCGCGATCCACGGATCACGGCGAAGGGCGAGCCGCGCGCATCGGTGGCGCCGGCCGGGCTGCGCACGCTGTGGTTCAACACCGGAACCCTCTGCAACATCACCTGCCGCGGCTGCTACATCGAGAGCAGCCCGCGCAACGATGCGCTGAGCTACCTGACGCTCGCGGAGGTGGAGGCCTTCCTCGACCAGGCGGCGGCGCTCCCTGGGGCACCGCTGCGCGAGGTCGGCTTCACCGGCGGCGAGCCCTTCCTCAACCGCGACCTGCCCGCGATGCTGCGCGCGGTCCTGTCGCGCCCCGGCAGCCTCCGCGCGCTGGTGCTGACCAACGCGATGCGGCCGATGCGCCGACGGGAGCGCGAGCTGCTGGCGCTGCGCGACGCGTTCGGGACGGAGCGGCTGATCCTGCGCGTCAGCCTCGACCACTACGACGCCGCGCCGCACGATCTGGAACGGGGCGAAGGCAGCTTCGCCAAGGCCCTCGACGGCCTGGTCTGGCTGGCGCGCCACGGCTTCACGGTGCATGTCGCCGGCCGCGCCGCCTTCGGCCGCGAGAGCGAGGCGGAGATGCGCGCCGGCTTCGCGCGGCTGTTCGCGGCGCAGGGCATCCCGATCGACGCGGCCGATCCGGTCGCGCTGATGCTCTTCCCCGAGATGGACGCGACCCAGGACGTGCCGGAGATCACCACCGCCTGCTGGGGAATCCTCGGCAAGCGGCCGGAGGACATGATGTGCGCGACCTCGCGCATGGTGGTGAAGCGCAAGGGGGCGGCGCAGCCTTCCGTGGTGGCCTGCACGCTGCTGCCCTACGATCCGCAATTCGATCTGGGCGCCACGCTGGCGGAGGCGGACCGGCCGGTGGCGCTGAACCATCCGCACTGCGCGAAGTTCTGCGTGCTCGGCGGGGCGGCCTGCTCGCGCTGAGGGCGGGGCGCAATTGACGTCTGGCTTCCGTCCGGCGGCAATTGCGTTCATGCCGAAACCGCTCCTCGCTGCCGTCCTCCCGCTGTGGTGCGCGCTACTCGCCCTGGCGGCGGGGGCGTCATCATCCCCCGCGCACGCCGCCTCCTTCGACTGCGCCCGCGCCCGCAGCCCGGCCGAGCGGCTGATCTGCGCCGATCCGGAGATCTCCACCCTGGACGAGCGCCTGGCCGCGGCCTACCGCGCCGCGTTCGCCGCCGTGCCCTGGAAGCAGCGGCTGCGCAGCGCCCAGGTCGAGTGGCTGCGCACGACGCGCAACCACACCGCCGGCGACGGGGCAGCAGCGATGGCCGCCGCCTACCGCGCCCGGATCACCGTGCTGGAGGCGGAGACGAAGCGGGCGACCGACCCCGCGCTGACGGCGGTTTCCGAGACGCAGATCGGCCAGTCCTGCGTGCCCTTGCCGCCGCATCCCGACCAGGAGCAGGCGTCGGGACCGCGCGCCTGCGAGGTGCGCGAAGCCGGGCCGCTCGGGACGCTGGAGGGACGCCGGCTGCACTACGCGCTCTACAGCTACCCGGACCCCGAGGCGCCGGAGACCGAGATGCTCGCCTATGTCGCGACCGTGGTCTTCATCGAGACCGCGCCGGGCCGCTTCGCCACGAGCTACGTGGACGGGCCCGAGAACATCGGCTGCGGCACGCCGCGTCTTCTGCGCACGGGGCGCGGGCCACTGCTGCACATCCCCTGCTCCCAGCATGGCACCGGCTTGATCAACGCAGAATCCGTGCTCGCCTGGGGCGAGGGCGGCCAATGGCGGCCGCTCGACATCGAGTCCTGGACGCGCGAGCTGGCCCGCCGCCTGCCGCGCGGCTACGGCGCATGGAAGGGCATCTACCCCGACTACGAGACGCTGACCGCGGAGACGCCGCTGTGGCGCAGCAACGACGGCAATTGCTGCCCGACCGGCGGACGGGCGGAGATCCGCCTCGGCTGGGAGGGTGACCGGCTGGTGCTGCGCGACCTGCGGGTCCACCTCGGCGAGCGGGAAGTGCCGCGCTGACCGGCGGTCGGCGAGCCGGCCGGCATTTGCGCAACGAGCGGCGTACGGGATCGAGCCCGGTCCGCACGCACCCGCCGCGACGCACCCTGACATCCCGCCCGCGGCGTGGCAGAGAGCCGTCATGCCCGACGATATCGGCGTCATCCATCCCGACCCGGCCGAGGTGTTGCGCCGCGTCTTCGGCCATGCCGGGTTCCGCGGCCAGCAGGAGGCGGTGATCCGCCACGTCGCGGCCGGCGGCTCGGGCCTCGTGCTGATGCCGACCGGCGGTGGCAAGAGCCTCTGCTACCAGGTGCCGGCGCTGTGCCGTCCGGGCCTCGGCGTCGTCGTCTCGCCGCTGATCGCGCTGATGGAGGACCAGGTCGCGGCGATGCGCCAGCAGGGCGTCGCCGCCGCCGCGCTCCATTCCGAACTGCCGGCGGAGGAGGCGCGCGCCGTGCTGCGCGAGATGTACCGCGGCACGCTGAAGCTGCTCTACGTCTCGCCGGAGCGGCTAACGCTCGATTCCACGCTGCAGCGCCTGTCGGAGATGCCGCTCGCCCTCTTCGCGGTGGACGAGGCGCATTGCGTCAGCCAGTGGGGCCACCACTTCCGGCCGGAGTATCGCGACCTCGGCATCCTCGCCGCGCGCTTCCCGGAGGTGCCGCGCCTGGCGCTGACCGCGACCGCCGATCCGCGCACGGTGGAGGACATCCGCCAGCAGCTCGGCCTCGCGGACGATCCGGTGTTCCGCTCCTCCTTCGACCGGCCCAACATCCGCATCGAGGCACAGGCGAAGGAACAGGAGCGCGCGCAGCTCCGCGCCTTCATCGCCTCTGCCTCGGACGGCGCGGGCGCCGGCATCGTCTATTGCGGCACGCGCGCCCGGACCGAGGCGATGGCGCAATGGCTCCGCTCCGAGGGCTACGATGCCCTCGCCTTCCACGCCGGCCTCCCGCCGGAGGCGAGGCGCGAGGCGCATCGCCGCTTCGCCCGCGGCGACGCCGTGGTGATGGCCGCGACCATCGCCTTCGGCATGGGCATAGACCGCCCCGACGTGCGCTGGGTCGCGCACACCGACCTGCCGCGCAGTCCCGAGAGCTGGTACCAGGAGATCGGCCGGGCGGGCCGCGACGGCCTGCCGGCGCGCGCCTTCCTGCTCTACGGCGCGCAGGACATCGCCATCGCCCGCCACCGCATCGAGGAAAGCCCCGCGCCGCCCGAGCAGAAGCGCATCGAGCGCGCGCGGCTCGATGCCATGGTGTCCATCGCCGAGGCCGCAACCTGCCGGCGTCGGCTGCTGCTGCGCTGCTTCGGCGAGGAATACGCCGGGGAGAACTGCGGCGCCTGCGATGTCTGCCTCAACCCGCCGCGGGTCTTCGACGGCACGGTGGCGGCGCAAAAGCTGCTCTCCGCGGTGCTGCGCACGGGGCGGCGCTTCGGCGTGGCACACATCGTGGACGTGCTGCGCGGGCGGCTGACCAGTAAGATCGCGCAATTCGGCCACGACGCCCTGCCCACCTTCGGCGTGGGCAAGGACCTGTCCGACGCCGCCTGGCGCGGAGTGGCCCGCCAGCTCGTCGCCCAGGGCGCGCTGGATCTGGTCGAGGTCGGCCAGCACGGCAGCGCGCTCGTGCCGACCGAGGCGGCGCGCCCGATCCTGCGTGGCGAGGCCAAGGTGATGCTGCGCGAGGACGTGGTCGCGCCGCGGGGAAAGCTGCGCGGGTCGAAGCCCGGGGCGCGGGTGGCGGAGGCGCCGGACACGGCCGCGGCGCTGGCCACGTCGGGCGAGGACGCACCGCTCTACGCCGCGCTGCGCGAGTGGCGCCGCGGCGTGGCGCAGGCGCAGGGCGTGCCGGCCTATGTCGTCGCGCTCGACCGGACGCTGGCCGAGATCGCCGGGCGCCGGCCACGCACTCTGGACGAGCTGGCCGAAGTGCCCGGCTTCGGGCGCAGCCGGGTGGAACGCTACGGCAAGGCGATCCTGGCGATCCTGGACGGGTCGGGCCCACCCGATGCATCGGAGCGCCAGGTCCCGGACGCGCCACCGCTACCGGGCAAGGCACTGCCATCGGGGCCGGATGTCGCCGCTTCCACGACCGCCGCGGCGGGTGCGAGCGCGACGGCGCGACCCGATGCGGTCCCCCCGGTGCGGTGCGACGGCGGCGACAGCGAGGCCGGGACGCCAACCACCTCCGACGCCACAGACGGAGAGGCCGGGCGGCCCACCTTCGACGCCGAGCTGTGCGCCGCCGCGCACGCCGCCGCGGTCGAGGCGCATGCGCGGGGTGCGCCGCTGTTCGAGGTGCTGCGCGCCTGGCGCCGCGCCGTGGCCGCGGGGCTCGGGATGCCGCCCTATGTGGTGTTCCAGGACCGGGTGCTCGCCACCATCGCCGAGGCACTGCCCGGCGATGCAGCGGCACTGGCGGGCCTGCCCGGAATCGGGCCGGCCAAGGTCGAGCGCTATGGGGCGGCGCTGCTCGCCGTGCTCGCGGCCTGCGCGAAGCGGGGGCGCGCGGAGCGATAGCAGCGCCGTGCTCGCCCGGCTGCGGCCCTGGGCGCGGGCGATCCGGCGCGATGCGCGGCTGCCCTGGCTCTTCCCGCGCGCGATCCGCGCGTGCCGCTGGCGGCGAAGCTGCTGGCTGCGGCGATCGCGCCCGATCGATTCTCGCCGATCAACCTGATCGCGGAGGCGATCCCGGTGCCCGGCCCGCTCGACGAGGCAATCCTGCTGCCATTGATCCTGCCGACGCAGCGGCTGACTCCGCCGGCACTACGCGAGGAGCTGCGCTCGCAGGCAGCGGAGATGGCGGAACGGCCGGGCAGTCGCATGGGCACGGCGGCGATGCTGTGGGACGTAGCCGCCATGCTCGGCGTGTGGCGGCTCGCCTTCGCCTGGGCAGGCGGCGGCTGATGCCGGGGCCTACGCCCCCTGGGACATCGCTGCCGCAGCCGGCTCGCGCGGCACCCGCGCGGCCAGTCCGGTCGCCTCCTCCAGCAATTGCGCCATGCCCAGCAGCTCCGCGTCGCCATGCGGCCGCCCGACCAGTTGCAGCCCGACCGGCAAGCCCGCACGCGTGAAGCCGCAGGGGATCGAGATCGCCGGGCAGCCGGTCAGCGTCACCACGAAAGTCAGGAACATCCAGTCGATGTAGGTCGTCAGCCGCACGCCGCCGATCTCCGTCGGGTAGGGCTGCTCCACCGGGAAGGGCGGCACGGCGACGGTCGGGCAGGCGAGAAGGTCGTAGGTCTCGAAGAACGCCGCGACGCGGTGGTAGAGGGCGGCGCGGGTGCGTTCGGCGCGGACAACCTCGTCCGCGGTGACGCGGAGCCCCTTCTCGATGTTCCAGACGATGTCGGGGGCGATGCGCGCGCGCTCGCGTTCCAGCAGCTCGCCGCGCAGGGCGGCGAAAAGGACCGCGCGCTGGGTCTGGAAGGCCTCGATCGCACCGCTGAAGTCGGGAGCGGCCTCCTCCACCGCCGTGCCCATCGCGGCGAAGCGCGCGGCGCCCTCGCGGCAGATCGCCGCCACCTCCGGGTCCACGCGGGAAAGGCCGAGATCGGCGCTGAAGCCGATGCGACCCGGCGGGCGGCGCTTCCCCAGCGCGGCGGTGAAGGAGACCGCCGGCGCCGGGCGAGAGAGCGGATCGCGCGGCGACTGCGCTGCCTGCGCGTCGAGCAGCAGCGCCACATCGGCGACGCAGCGGCCCATCGGGCCTTCCACCCAGAGCGTGTCGAAGGGCGGCAGCCCGACGCCGCGCGGCACGACGCCGGGGCTCGGGCGCAGGCCGACGATGCCGCAGAAGCTCGCCGGGATGCGCAGGCTGCCGCCGAGGCAGCTTCCGTTCGCCAGCCAGACCTGCCCCGCCGCCAGCGCCGCCGCCGCGCCGCCGGAGGAGCCGCCGGCGGACATGCGCAGGTCCCAGGGGTTGCGAGTCGCGCCCCAGACCGGGTTGAAGGTGTTGGAGCCGGCGAATTCCGGCACGTTCGACTTGGCGATCGGGATCGCGCCGCTCGCGCGCAGCGTGGCGACGGTGATGTCGTCCTCCGGCGCGATGTTGTGGGCGAAGATCGGCGAGCCGTAGGTGGTGAGCTGGCCGCCGACGTCGTTGTAGTCCTTGATCGCGATCGGCAGGCCGGCGAGCCAGCCGGGCCGCTCCTCCCGCCCTGCCATGGCGCGCGAGGAGGCAGGGAAGCGCTTCGCCTCCTCGCGAGCGACGTCGAGGAAGCGGATCGGCAGCGCGTTCACCGCACCATCGGTCGCCTCGATCCGCGCCGCCGCCGCCTCGACGAGGTCGAGGGGCGAAACCTCGCCGGCGCGCAGCAGCGCCACGGCCTGGGTCGCCGTCAGACGGCAGAGTTCCTCCGGTGTGGCCATCGCGTCGTTTCCTCCTGCGCAGCGGACTTGTTCAGGGCCGATCTTCGCGCCGCACCTCGCCCCGCGCCAGCCCGGGGGACGAAGAGGTATGTCAGGCTGGCACGCGTTGTCGCCCACCGCCCGATGCTGCGCCGCACATCAAGCCGGCATCAGCCGCCCGTCCTCCACCCGCAGCCGGCGGTCGTGGAAGCGCGCCACCGCCGGGCGGTGCGCGATGGAGACGATCGCCGTGCCCGGCAGCCGCTCCTTCAGCACGGCGTAGAGCCGCTCCTCGCCTGCGGGATCGAGGCTCGCCGTCGCCTCGTCCAGGAACAGGAAGTCGGGGCGGAGCAGCAGTGCCCGCGCGACCGCCAGGCGCTGCTGCTCGCCGCCGGAGAGCCGCCGGTCCCAGGCATCCGTCTCATCCAGCCGATCCACCAGATGCGGCAGGCCGGCATCGCGCAGCGCTGTGCGGATCTGCTCGTCGGTGAACGCCGCCGCGTCGCGCGGATAGCAGACCGCGCGGCGCAGCGAGCCGAGCGGGAAGTAGGGGCGCTGCGGCAGGAACAGCGCGCTCGCGCCCTCCGGCACCTCGACCCGGCCGGAGCCGAAGGGCCAGATGCCGGCGGCAGCGCGGAACAGGGTGGACTTCCCGCTGCCCGAGGGGCCGGTGATCAGCACGGAGTCGGCCGGCGCGACGGTCAGGCACGCATCCTCGATCAGCCGCCGCCCCTCGGGCAGGGCAATGGTGACGTCGCGCAGCGCCAGATCCGGCCCCGGCGTTGGCTCGACATGCAGGCCGGTGTCGGCCTGCGCCACGGCGCCGGCATTGGCGGCGTCGATGGCCTCGCGGAAGCTGGTCAGCCGCTGCACGGTCGCAATCCACTCGGCGATCTGGCGATAATTGCCCTGGTCCACGAACCAGGAGAGCGAGGTCCGCACCTGGTCGAAGGCGGCGGCGGTCTGGAACAGTCCGCCCAGCGTGGTCCGGCCGGCGAAATAGGCCGGCGAGGCGACGACATAGGGGAACACCACGGCGACCTGGCCGTAGCTCGCGCTGAAGCCCACCACGCGCTTGGTGGTGACCATGATGCGCCACCAATTCTCCATCAGCGCCTGGAAGCGTGCGAGCAAGCCGCGCTTCTCGTCCGCCTCGCCACCGTAGAGCGCGACGCCCTCGGCGTTCTCGCGCAGCCGCACCAGGGCGTAGCGGAAATCGGCCTCGACCTTCTGGCGCTCGAAATTGAGCGGGATGAGGGTGCGGCCGAAGCGGTGGATCAGCCAGCTCCCGAGCGTCGCGTAGAGCAGCGCCACCCAGACCAGGTAGCCCGGGATCTCGATGCCGAGCAGGGTGAGCGGGCCGGAGAGCGACCACAGCACGAGCACGAAGCTCACCAGCGTCACCGCCGCGTTGAGCAGGCCGAGGCCGAGGGTCAGACCGTCCTCGATGAACAGGCGGATATCGTCGGCGATGCGCTGGTCCGGGTTGTCGGTCGCCGGATCGGTCAGGGCGATGCGGTAGTAGGCCCGCCGGTCGAGCCAGGCGTCGAGGTATTCGCGCGTCAGCCAGCGCCGCCAGCGGATCTCCAGCGCCTGCTGCAGGTAGAGGCGATAGACCGCGACGAGGATGAAGGCGAAGGCGATCGGGGTGAAGCCGGGCATCCAGCCCTCCGCGCCGCGGTGCCACCACAGCAGCAGGCCGATGAAGGCGTCCCAGTCCCTGGCCTCCAGCGCGTTGTAGAAGGCGCGCTGCCAGTAGGTCAGCACGACGTTCATCGCGACGAGCGACAATTCGAGGGCGACGACGACGCCGAGCAGCAACCGCGCGCGCCAGCGCTCCTCGCTGCTCCAGTACGGCGCGGCGAGCGTCCAGGCGGCGCGCAGGAAGGGGCCGAGGCGGCGCAT
The DNA here is from genome assembly GCA_019689515.1 of Acetobacteraceae bacterium. Lineage (GTDB taxonomy): Bacteria > Pseudomonadota > Alphaproteobacteria > Acetobacterales > Acetobacteraceae > Caldovatus. The sequence continues at coordinate 9,772 of JADGHI010000073.1, forward strand.
CGGGGAATCTCCGGATCGGACGGTGTTGGGCGCGCCGGCGGGCGCGCTGCTCTCAGCGCGGCGCGAGCGCGGCATCGAGCGCGGCGAGCCAGGCCACGCCGCGGCGCCGGTTCACGCCGAGGTCGGAGTGGCCGAACAGGCTGCGCGAGTAGAGCCAGACCACGCTGCGCCCGTCGGGCAGGGCGTCCACCTGGGCGTTGACCAGATCGGGGAAGTTCATCAGCGCGGTGCGCACCACCCACTCGGCCTGGCGCAGCTCCGGCCATTCGGCACGGCGCCAGGTGCGCGGGAAGTCGGCCGCGAGGCCGCGCAGGGCGCGCCACACGCGCTCCGCCGGCAGATCAAGCGACGGCAGGGCGCGGTGCTTCGGCCCCGGATGCGACTCCGGCGCCGCGAGGAAGGCGTTGGGCGTGGCCGACAGGACGAGCTTCGGGAAATCGATCGGGGCCGGCGGCGGCAGACCGCCGCCCGGTCCGCGCGCGAGGAGGGCGCCGATGCCGGGCCGGCGGGTGCGGCCGTCGCTTCCGCCGCCGCCGCTCATGCGCCGCCGGCGATCCGCAGGCGGATCACGCCGCGGGCCTCGGCGGGGCTGGCCACGGGCTTGCCCTTGCGCAGGATCTCGATGCGGCCCGCTTCGGCCAGCCGCAGCGCGGCGCCGCGCACGGGCCCGAGCAGACGGCGCCACTCCTCCGGCGCGCCGGCGCGCTCGGCGAGGGCACGGGCGACGTCGTTCGGGCTGATCGAGCGCTCCGATCCGGCGGCACCTGCCTGGCGCAGGATCTCCGCCGTGATCGCCTCGGCGTCGGTGCGATGCGTCATCCGTGTCCGGTCTCCGTGGCGCCGGGCCGCCACCGCAGCACGAACAGCATGCCGGCCACCGGCGCCCCGCGTTCCTCGCGCAGCGTGACCGCCTCGCGCGCCAGCTCCGCGAAGCCGGCGGCGCGTGCCAGCGCCGCCACATGCGCCGGGTCGTGACGGTAGCGCATCCCCTCGCCCAGCGCATAGGGCGTGCCGGGCGTCCCTCCTGCCTCGATCGAGAAGGCGGCGATGCCGCCGGGCGCCAGGGCGGTGCCGATGGCCGCCAGCGCCGGCGCCAGGTCGCCCAGGTAATTCAGCACGTCCGCGGCGGCGATCAGGTCGAAGGCGGCGGGATGTCGCGGCAGCCACTCCAGCAGATCGGCCTCGTGCAGCGCGGCGTAGAGACCCTCGCGCCGCCGTGCCTCGGCCAGCATGCGCGGCGACAGGTCGAGGCCCTCCAGCCGCGCGGCGAAGGGCGCCAGCGCAAGCCCCGAGAGGCCCGTCCCGCAGCCGAGGTCGAGCACGCGCAACCCCCGCTCCGCCGGCACGCCGGCCATGCGAAGCAGCGCCGCGAGAGCCTCGGGCGTGCGGTAGCGGAGCCGGCCGGTCAGCTCCGCCTCGAACCGCGGCGCGTACTGGTCGAACAGGTCGCGGACATAGGATGCGGGCGCCCGGGCCGGCGGCGCTTCGCGCCCGAGCGCCGCGAGCAGGAAACGCGCCTGGGCCGCGAGGGCGGGGTCGCCCCCCGTACGCGCCAGCGCCGCCTCGGCGGCCTGCGCTGCGCCGGTCAGGTCTCCCGCCTCGCGCCGCGCATGGGCGAGGGCCAGCATCGGCTCGGCGGCGTCGGGGCGCAGCACCGCCGCACGCTCCAGCGGCGCGAGCGCCGCGCGCGGATCACCCATCGCGCACAGCGCCTGGCCGAGGTTGCGCAGGGTCACCGCGTCGTCCGGGCGCGCGGCCGCCGCCTTGCGCAGCATCTCGACCGCCTCGCCGAGCCGCCCGGCCTCGGCGAGGGTCGCGCCGTAATTGGCGAGGAACACCCCGGCGCCGGGGCGGAGCGCCACCGCGCGCGCGCCCCAGTCGAGCGCCGCCGCCAGGTCGCCGCGCTGGCGTGCCGCCACGCCGAGCAGGTTGGCCGCGTTGGCATCCTCGGGCCGGACCCGCAGCACCTCGCGATACAGCGCCTCGGCCGCGGCGATCTCGCCACGCGCATGCCGCGCCGCGCCCTCGCGCAGCCAGCGATCGGCACGATCTTCCGCTTGCGCCATCCGCCGCCTTCCATAAGTCATGCCGCAGCGGCCGGCCCGCCGACCGGCCGAGCGATCGGAGAGAACCGGGGCGGCCGCCCGCCCCATCCCTCCCCCGGC
>JADGHI010000074.1 GCA_019689515.1 Acetobacteraceae bacterium
GAACATGCCCTGCGGCCGGTCGGGGCCGGGGGCGATGTCGAGCACGGGGCGGCCCTCGCCGGCGCCCCAGGCGAGCAGGCCGATGGCGGTGGCGAAGCCCGGGCCGGAGGCGGCCTCCGGCAGGCCGCGCACGCTGCGCGGGCGGCCGAGCCGCACCTGGCGGCCGAGGATCTCCGCGGCGAGCTCGCGCACGCCGACGAGCTGCGAGGCGCCGCCCGTGAGCACCACGCGCTTGCCGAATTCGCGCCCGAGCCCGGCCGCGTCGATCCGGTCGCGCACCAGCTCCAGCGTCTCCTCGAGCCGCGGACGGATGATGCCGACGACCATGGCGCGCGGCACGCGGGCGATGTGGTGCTCGTCCTCGCCGAGCAGCGGCACGGGCAGGTATTCCCGCTCGTCGTCCGAGGTGGCGTGGACGCTGCCGTGCAGCGTCTTCATCCGCTCCGCGTGGGCGACGGGGGTGGAGAGGATGCTGGCGAGGTCGTTGGTGACGTGAACCCCGCCGACCGGGATCTGCGCGGTGTGCACCAGGTGCCCCTCCGCGAAGACGGCGATCGAGGTGGTGCCGCCGCCCATGTCCACGAGCACCGTGCCGAGCTGGCGCTCGTCCTCGACCAGCGTGGCAAGGCCGGAGGCCAAGGGGGCGGAGACCAGCTCCTCGATCTCCAGGTCGCAGCGCAGCAGGCAGGCGCCGAGGTTGCGCAAGCTGGCCTGCGCCGCGTCCACCAGGTGCAGGCGCGCGGCCAGCGTCTCGCACACCATCCCGCGCGGGTCGTCCACGCCGGGCGTCGCGTCCACGATGAAGCCGAGCGTCACCGCGTGCACGGTCTCGCGCCCGTCCTCCTCGATGCGGCGGCGGCCCTCGTTGAGGATCGCGCGGAGGTCGGCCTCGGTCACGGCGCGGCCGGCGATCGGCCACTGGATGTGCAGCGGGCGGCTGTCCGGCTGGCCGCAGGAGAGGTTGACGATGGCGCCGCGGAGCTGCGTGTCGGCCATCTCCTCCGCCTGGCCGACAGCGGCGCGGATGGCGCGCTCCGCCTCCTCGAGGTCCACCACGTTGCCGTTCTTGACGCCGCGGCCGCGCTGCCAGCCGAAGCCGAGCACGCGCGGCTCGCCATCGGATTCGACGCGGGCGATCAGGCAGACCACCTTCGTCGAGCCGATGTCGAGCACGCCGAAGGTGCCGTTGCGTGCGCCTCGGCGCCTGCGGCCAACCGGCGGCGGCTCGACGGGGGCGGGGAGGCGGGCGAGGTGGTTCATCCGCGTTGGCTCCGCCCTCCACGCTGGGTGTTGGCGGCCGGCGCCTCCGGCGGCCCGGGATTCCGGCGCACGATCAGCCGGTCAGGCAGGCGCAGGTCAATCGCAGCCACGGGGCGGTCCAGCAGGCCGTGCTGGCGGTGCAGCTCGCCGAGTCGCTCGATCGCCTCCGCCTCGAAGCCCTCGGGCAGCAGGACCTCGGTGCCGTTGTAGAGCTTCAGGTTCCAGCGGCGATCGCCGACGCGGATCGCGGCCTGCAGGCGCTGGGCGAGGTCGGGCTGCTCGCGCAGCCGGTCGAGCAGGGCCGCCGCGGCGCGCTCCGCCCCGGCGCCGACCACGAGCGGCAGCGGGCCGAACTGGTCGAATTTCTCGGTCGCGACCACATGGCCGGCGCGGTCGATCACCGCGAACTGGCCGGAATGCTGCCAGATGGCGAAGGGCCGGCGCTCCTCGAGCCGCACCACGATCGTGTCGGGCAGGTGGCGCTCGACATGGGCGCGCTCGACCCAGGCGAGGGTCTCCAGCCGCTCCTTCGCCCCCGCGGGCGAGAAGCCGAGGATCGAATCGCCGCGGCTGACGCCGAGCGCGGCACGGATCATCTCGATCGGCGTGTGCTCGCGCCCGTCGAGGATCACGGCCTGCACGCGCCAGCCCATGCGCGTGCCGAGCTCCGCGACGCTCTCGGCGAGCCGCGCGACGCGCCCGGCGGGGTCGAGGGCGTAGAGCGTCAGCGCCACGGCCGAGAGCGCGCCGAGGGCGAGCAGGCCGAGCCCGGCGGGGCGCAGCAGCGCGCGGCGGCGGCGCAGCCAGAGGCGCAGGCGGCTCGGCCGGTCGGCCTGCTTCCGCCGCGGCGCGGCGGAGGCGCCGCGCCGTGCCGCCGGCTCCCGCCGGGGTGCGGTCAGCGCGTCACGGGCCATGACGTGCATTCTCGACCATCCAGGCGCAGAGCGCGGGGAAGGGGATGCCGACATGCGCCGCCTGCTCGGGCACCAGCGAGGTGGGCGTCATGCCGGGCTGGGTGTTGACCTCGAGCAGGAACAGCTCGCCCGGCTCGCCCTGCGTGTCGTCGTAGCGCAGATCGGCGCGGGAGACGCCGCGGCAGCCGAGCGCCTGGTGGGCGCGCAGCGCGATGTCCATCGCCCGCGCCGCGGCCTCGGGGTGGACGGGGGCAGGGATGGCGTGCCGGCTGCCGCCCTCGGCGTATTTCGCCTCGTAGTCGTAGAAGGTGTTGGCGGTCGCGATTTCCGTCACCGCGAGCGGACGGTCGCCCATCACGGCGACGGTCAGCTCGCGGCCCGGGATGTAGCGCTCGGCGAGGATCCGCGGGCCGTAGCGCCAGGAGCGCGCGATCTGCGCCCGGCGGTTGTCGCCGCCGCGCAGGATCTCGACGCCGACGGAGGAGCCCTCGTTCACCGGCTTCACCACATAGGGGAGCGGCAGCGGGTCCTCAGCCTCCAGCTCCTCGCGCGTGACCAGGCGCGAGGGAGCGACCGGCAGCCCGGCCGCGGCGAACACCGCCTTCGCCGCCACCTTGTCCATCGCGAGGGCGGAGGCGCGCACGCCGGAATGCGTGTAGGGGATGCCGAGCCAGTCGAGCACGCCCTGGATGCAGCCATCCTCGCCGAAGCGGCCGTGCAGCGCGTTGAACACCACATCGGGGCGCGGCTGGGTCAGCGCCTGGATCACCGCGGCGAGGTCCTCGCCGACCTCGATTGGCGTGACCTCGTAGCCGGCCTCGCGCAGTGCCGCGATGCACTGCGTGCCGCTGGCGAGCGAGACCTCGCGCTCGGCCGAGATACCGCCGTACAGGACCGCGACGCGCTTCATGCGGAGGGCACTCCGATACGGCGGATTTCCCATTCGAGATCCACGCCGGAGGCGGCGCGGACGCGCGCGCGCACCTCCTCGCCGAGGCCCTCGAGGTCGGCGGCGGTGGCGCCGCCGGTGTTGATGAGGAAGTTGCAGTGCTTCTCGCTGACCTGCGCGCCGCCGCGCCGCAGGCCGCGGCAGCCGGCGGCGTCGATCAGCTCCCACGCCTTCGCGGCGGTGCCGGACGGGTTCTTGAAGGTGGAGCCGCCGGTGCGGGCACGCACGGGCTGGGTGGCTTCGCGCGCGGCGCGGATTTCCGCCATGCGCGCGGCGATGGCGGCGGGCTCGCCGGGGGCGGCGCGCAGGCGGGCGCGGACGACCACGCCGCGCGGCGGCAGCCCTTCGGTGCGGCGGTAGGCGAAGCGCAGCTCATCGGCGGTGAGGCGCAGCAGGCCGTCAGGCGTCGCGACCTCGGCCCAGTCCAGCACGTCCTTCACCTCGGTCCCGTAGGCGCCGGCGTTCATTGCCACCGCGCCGCCGATCGTGCCCGGGATGCCGCAGAGGAATTCGAGCCCGGCGAGGCCCGCGGCCGCGGCGTGCTCCGCGACCGTCGCGTCCAGCGCCGCCGCGCCGGCGACGATGCCGCCGTCCTCCACGGCGACCGTGCCGAAGCCGCGCGGCGCGAGGCGCACCACCACGCCCGGCACGCCGCCGTCGCGCAGGATCAGGTTCGAGGCAGCGCCGATCACGGTCAGCGGCACCGCGTCCGGCAGGTCGCGCAGCAGCAGCAGCAGGTCGTCGAGGTCGGCGGGCCGCACCAGCCACTCCGCCGCGCCGCCGACCCGGAACCAGCTGGTCGGCCCCAGCGGCGCGCCTGCCTGCACCCGCCCGCGCAGCGGCGGCAGGGTCGCGGCCGGCATGGCGAGCATCGCCGCCGCCGTCACTTCGTCCCCCCGGCCGCGGCGAGGCGGCGCAGATTCGGTGTCTTCGCCTGCAACGCGGCGAGCTGCTCCGGCAGCGCGTGCGCCCACTGGGTGATGTTGCCCGCGCCGAGGCAGACCACGTAGTCGCCGGGCCGGGCGATGGCGTGGATCATCTCGGCGAGGCTCTCGGGGGCCGGCAGCGGCACGACGCTGCGGTGGCCGTGCGCGCGCAGGCCCTCGACCAGCGCGTCCTTGTCCACGCCGGGAATGGGCAGCTCGCCGGCCGCATAGACATCGGCCACGATCACCGTGCCGGCGTCGTTCATGCACTGGCAGAACTCGTCGAACAGCGAGTGCAGCCGCGAGTAGCGGTGCGGCTGGACCACCGCGATCACGTCGCGCGCGCCCGCCTGGCGCGCCGCCTTCAGCACCGCCGCGATCTCCACCGGGTGGTGGCCGTAGTCGTCGATCACGGTGATGCCGCCGGCCTCACCGACGCGGGTGAAGCGCCGCTTCACGCCCTTGAAGCCGGCAAGCGCGGTGCGGATGGTCTGCTCGTCCACGTCCATCTCGATGCCGACGGCAATGGCGGCGAGCGCGTTCTGCACGTTGTGCTGGCCGAGCATGGGCAGGCGGAAGGGCTTGAGCGTGCGGCTCCGGCCCGCGGCGCGGTCCGTCACCGTCACCTCGAAGGTCGCGCCCATGCGGTCGGTGATCACCCGCTCCGCCCGCACGTCGGCCTGCGGCGAGAAGCCGTAGGTGACGATGCGCCGGTCGGAGAGGCGCGGGATCATCGCCTGCACCTCCGGGTGATCCATGCAGAGCACTGCGAAGCCGTAGAAGGGGATGTTGCCGACGAACTGGGCGTAGCCCTCCTTCATTGCCTCGGCCGTGCCCCAGTGGTCGAGGTGCTCGGGGTCCATGTTCGTCACCACCGCGACCACGGCGGGGAGCTTGAGGAAGGAGCCGTCGCTCTCGTCCGCCTCCACCACCATCCAGTCGCCGGCGCCGAGGCGCGTGTTGGTTCCGTAGGCGTTGACGATGCCGCCGTTGATGACGGTGGGGTCGAGCCGCGCGGCCTCCAGCACCGCGGCGACCAGGCTCGTCGTCGTCGTCTTGCCGTGCGTGCCGCCGATGGCGATGGACCATTTCAGGCGCATCAGCTCGGCCAGCATCTCCGCCCGGCGCACCACGGGGATCAGCCGCGCGCGCGCCGCCGCGACCTCCGGGTTGTCGCGCCGCACCGCGGTCGAGGTCACCACCACTTGCGCCGCGCCGAGATTGGCCGCGTCGTGGCCGATGGCGATCGGCACGCCGGCCGCGCGCAGCCGCTCGACGTTGTAGTTCTCGGAGATGTCGCTGCCCTGCACCTGGTAGCCGAGGTTGTGCAGCACCTCGGCAATGCCGGACATGCCGATGCCGCCGATGCCGACGAAGTGGATGGGGCCGATGGAGAGCGGAAGGGCGCGCATGTCAGCGGAACTCCGGCAGGGCAGGCGCTGACCCGCGCTGCGCGACGAGGGAGAGGACAAGGTCGGCGAGTCGGCGCGCCGCCTGCGGCTGCGCGAGCGAGGCAGCGGCTGAAGCGGCGGCGGAGAGCGCGGCGGGATCGCCGAGCCAGGCGGCGAGGCGCTGGCTCAGCGTGGCGGGAGTGAAGTCCGGCTGCGCCATCACCACCGCGGCGCCCACATCGGCGAGCGCGCGGGCATTGGCGCTCTGGTGGTCGTCGATCGCGTGCGGCAGCGGCACCAGCAGGGAGGGCCGCCCGGCGCAGGCGAGCTCGGCGACGGTCGAGGCGCCGGCGCGCGCGATCACCAGATGCGCCGTCGCGAGCCGGCCGGCAACATCGGGGAAGAAGGTCGCGAGATCGGCCGGCACGCCGGCGCGGGCATAGGCCTCGCGCACCCGCGCCAGGTCCTCGGCGCGGCATTGCTGCGTCACGAGGAGGCGCGCGCGCAGCTCCTCGGGCAGCGCCGCCACCGCCTCGGGCACCACATCGGCGAAGACGCGTGCGCCCTGGCTGCCGCCAAGCACCAGCAGGCGCAGCGCCCCCGTGCCGTCCGTCGGCGCCGGATAGGGCTGGCCGGCCAGGGCGGCGAGCGCCGGCCGCACCGGGTTGCCGACCACCACCACGCGCTTCGCCGCTACGGCCGGCACCGCCGCGGTCGCCGCGAAGGAGAGCGCCAGCACCTCCGCCCCACGCGCGAGCACCCGGTTGGCGCGACCGAGCACCGCGTTCTGCTCGTGCAGCACGGTCACCGGCCGCCGTGCCGCCGGCAGCAGCCGCGCCGCGGCGAGCGGCGGGAAAGAGGGATAGCCGCCGAAGCCCACCACCGCCGCGGCATCCAGCGCGCCGAGCAGCCGGCGCGCCTGCATCACGCCGACCACCAGCGCCGCCGCGCCGGTCGCGGCGCGCCACAGGCCGCGCCCCGCGAGGCCCGCGCCGCGGAGCACCAGGCGCTCGGCATTGGCGAAGGCCGGACTGTCATAGGCAGCCGAGCGCGCATCGGTCATCAGCGCCACGCGCTCGCCACGGGCCAGCAACTCGGCCGCCAGCGCCTCGGCCGGGAAGAGGTGGCCGCCCGTGCCGCCGGCGGCGATCACGATCGGGCGCACCGCGGGCCCCCTCATGCCGCCACCTCCTCTTCCGGCTGACGGTGCAGCCGCCGCCGCGTCAGCGCCAGCAGGAAGCCCATCCCGAGCGCCACCGCGATCACCGAGGACCCGCCGTAGGAGACGAAGGGCAGCGTCATCCCCTTGGTCGGGATCAGGTGCAGGGAGGAGGCCATGTTGACGAAGGCCTGCAGCCCGAACTGCGCGAGCAGCCCCGCGGAGGCGAGCACCACGAACATGTCGTTCTCGGCGAGCAGCCGGAGCAGGCCGCGCACCACGACGAAGGCGAACAGCAGGAGGATGAGCAGGCAGACCACCATGCCGAACTCCTCGCCCGCGACGGCGAAGACGAAGTCGGCATGGGCATCGGGCAGCAGGTTCTTCACTCGTCCCTCGCCCGGGCCGCGGCCGAGCAGGCCGCCCTGGCCAAAGGCCTCGAGTGCGACGGTGATCTGGTAGTTGTCGCCGGAAGAGGGGTCGAGGAAGCGGTCCACGCGGCTCCGCACGTGCGGGAACATGAAATAGGCGCCCACCGCTCCCGCCACGCCGACCGCTCCCACGATGCCGACCAGCAGCATGTTGAGCCCGGCGACGAAGAACTGGGCGAAGAACACCGCCGTGATCACGAGCAGCATGCCGATGTCCGGCTGCCCCTTGAGGATGAGGGCGATCACGCCGAACAGGCCGATCGCGAGCAGCGCGCCGGGGAAGCGCGAGCCCGGCGCCTTGCCCTCCGCGATCAGCCAGGCGGCAACGACGGCAAAGCAGGGCTTGAGGAATTCCGAGGGCTGCAGCGAGAGGCCCGGGATCGGCAGCCAGCGCCGTGCCCCCTTGATCTCCACGCCGACGACCAGCGTCGCCGCGGTGAGCACGAGCGCCACCGCGCAGCCGAGCAGCGCCGCGCGCCGCACGCCCCGCACCGAGAGCAGCGAGGTCGCGACCATCACCGCCGCGGCAAGGGCCAGGAAGACCACCTGCTTGACGATGAACATGTGGCGCGAGGAGGCGCCGATGCGCTCCGCCACCGCCGGCGAGGCGGCGAGCAGCAGCACGTAGCCGAAGCCGATCAGCGCGAACAGCGCCGAGAGCGTCCAGCGGTCCACGGTCCACCACCAGCGGCCGAGGACGGAGGTGTCGGCGCGGGAGAAGGCGGCCATCTCAGGCAGCCCTCCCGTCAACGCGGGCGAGAGCCTGCACGAGCGCGCGGAAGCGGTCGCCGCGCTGGTCGAAGCCGCTGAACTGGTCCCAGGAGGCGGCGGCAGGCGAGAGCAGCACCACCGGCGCCGCCCCGGCGCGCGCGGCGGCGGCGGCGGCGGGTACCGCGGCCTCCAGCGTGCCGGCGATCTCGTGCGGCACGCCGTGCGCGGCGAGGGTGCGCGCGAATTCCGGCGCGTCGCGCCCGATCAGCAGCGCCTTGGCGACGCGCGGGAAGAGCGGCGCGAGTGGCGCGATGCCGCCTTCCTTCCCGGTGCCGCCGGCGATCCAGACCACGCGCTCGTAGCTCGCCAGCGCGCGCGCGGCGGAGTCGGCGTTGGTCGCTTTGCTGTCGTTGACGAACAGCACGCCGCCGATCTCGGCCACGCGCTCCTGGCGGTGCGGCAGGCCGGGGAAGCTCGCGAGACCGGCTGCTGCCGATTCGCGCGGGACGCCGAGGGCGAAGGCCGCGGCACAGGCGGCGGCGGCGTTCTGCGCGTTGTGCGCGCCGGGCAGCGCCGGCGCCTCGCGCAGGTCGAGGATCGGGCCGGCCTCGTCGCGCAGCACCTGGTCGCTCTCGGCCCAGATCCCGTTGGGACGCTGCGCCGCAACGCCCGAGACCGGCACGAGCCGCGCCGCGATTCCCGCGGCAATCGCTCGGGTCGGCGCGTCGTCCATCCCGAGCACGGCGACGTCCTCCGCCACCTGCCGCGCGAAAATCCGGGCCTTCGCAGCGGCGTAACCGGCCATGTCGCCATGTCGGTCGAGGTGGTCGGGGCTGAGGTTCAGCATTAAGGCGATGTTGAAGCGCAGCGTGGCGATTCGCTCCAACATGTAGGACGACATTTCGAGGACGTATACGCCCTCCGTCCCCAAAATGTTGAGGGAGAGCGCCGCCGGACCGAGATTCCCCCCTGCCTCGGCGACCATGCCGGCGCCGCGCAGCAGGTGGTGGGCGAGCGCGGTGGTCGTTGACTTGCCGTTGGTGCCGGTGACGCCGAGGAAGCGCGCGCCGGAACCAGCGGCGCGCACCGCCTCGAACAGGAATTCCGCGTCGCACAGGATGGGCACGCCCGCCGCCGCCGCGCGCGCGGCGACCGGGTGCGGCGCCGGCAGCCGGTGCGGGATGCCGGGCGAGAGCAGCAGCGCGTCGAAGCGGAAGGCGCCCGCGGCGGCAAGGTCCTGTACGGGCAGCCCCGCGGCCTCGGCGGCGGCGCGGCCCTCCGGCCGGTCGTCCCAGCAGGCGACCTCCGCGCCCCAGGCGCGCAGGCGCTGCGCCGCCGGCAGGCCGGCGCGGCCGAGGCCCATCACGGCGATGCGCCGTCCGGCGAAGGGGGTGAAGCTCCGCGCCGCGCCGCTCATCGGATCTTCAGCGTGCTGAGGCCGACCAGGGCGAGCACCATCGCGATGATCCAGAAGCGGATCACGATGGTCGGCTCCGGCCAGCCCTTCTTCTCGAAGTGGTGGTGCAGCGGCGCCATCAGGAAGACGCGCCGTCCGGTGCGCTTGAACCAGAACACCTGGATCACGACCGAGAGCGTCTCCACGACGAACAGCCCGCCGACGATCGCCAGCACGATCTCGTGCTTCGTCGCCACCGCCACCGCGCCCAGCGCGCCGCCGAGCGAGAGCGAGCCGGTGTCGCCCATGAACACGGCGGCGGGCGGCGCGTTGAACCACAGGAAGCCGAGGCCCGCTCCAAGGAGGGCGGAAAGGAACACCGCCAGCTCGCCCGAGCCGGGCACGTAGTGGAGCTGGAGGTAGTTGGCGTAGTCCACGCGCCCGACGAGGTAGGCGATCAGCCCGAACACCCCCGCCGCGATCATCGTCGGCACGATGGCGAGGCCGTCCAGCCCGTCGGTCAGGTTCACCGCGTTCGACGCGCCCATCATCACCAGCATGCCGAAGAGCGGGAAGGCGAGGCCGAGCGGGATCAGGACATCCTTGAAGATCGGCACGGCGAGCTTGTCGGCCAGCGTCCCCGGCATCAGCCAGTACATCCACACCGCCGCGATCAGCCCGATGGCCGCCTGGCCGATCAGCTTGTGCCGCCCCGAGACGCCCTTGGTGTTGCGCTTCGTCACCTTGAGGAAGTCGTCGGCGAAGCCGAGCAGGCCGTAGCCCGCCGTCACCAGCAGCGTCGCCCAGATGAAGCCGTTGCGCAGGTCCGCCCAGAGGAGCGTCGCGAGCACCATCGAGGAGAGGATCAGCACGCCGCCCATGGTCGGCGTGCCGCGCTTCTCGATCAGGTGGCGCTCCGGCCCGTCGGTGCGGATCGGCTGGCCGCCGTGCTGGCGCGCGCGCAGCCAGCGGATCACGCTCGGGCCGAGCACGAGCGAGAAGACGAAGGCTGTCATGCAGGCCGCGCCGGAGCGGAAGGTGATGTAGCGCACCAGGTTGAACAGCGCGAACTCGTCCGCGTAGGGAGCGAACAGGTTGTAGATCATGCTGCCCGCTCCTCTCGCGTCAGCGCCTCGACCACCAGCTTCATGCGCGAGCCGAGCGAACCCTTGACCAGCACTGCGTCGCCCGGGCGGAGCGCGGCGCGCACCACCGGCGCGAGGCTCTCGCTGTCGGGCCGATGATCGCCGCGGACCGATTCCGGCAACGCATCGAACAGGTGGCGCATCAGCGGGCCGCAGCAGAAGGCAAGGTCGGCGGCGGCGGCGACGTCCGGCGCCAGCTCCGCATGCAGCGCCGGACCGTGCTCGCCGAGCTCGCGCATGTCGCCGAGCACGGCGATGCGCCGGCCCGCCGGCTGCGCGGCAAGCACCGCGAGGCCCGCGCGGATCGAAGCGGTCGAGGCGTTGTAGCTGTCGTCGAGCAGCAGCGCGGTGCCGCCGCCCGGCAGGTGCAGCGTCACGCGCATCCCGCGCCCGGCGACCGCGCCGAAGCCGGAGAGCGCCGCCGCCGCGGCCGCCGGATCCGCGCCGAGCGCCTCGCAAGCCGCCAGCGCGGCGAGCGCGTTCATCGCTATGTGCCGCCCCGGCGCCGCAAGATCGAGACGCAGCCGCGTTCGGCCACCCTGCAACGCCATCTCGGCCTGTCCGGCCTCCGCCGTGCCTTCATAGGAGAGCAGCCGCGCCGCCGCGTCCGGCGCCTCCCCGAAGCCCACCACGCGCGCGCCGCAGCGTAGGGCCGCGGCGGCGAGGCGGGGGAACATCGGGTTGTCGCGCGGCAGGACCGCGGTGCCGCCCGGCTCCAGCCCGACGAGGATGTCCGCCTTCTCGTCCGCGATCGCCTCGATCGAGCCGAGATGGCCGATATGGGCCGGCGCCACGGTGGTGATCACCGCCGCGTGGGGGCGCACGAGGCGCGCGAGCGGCGCGATCTCGCCGCGGTGGTTCATGCCGATCTCGATCACGGCGAAGACGGCCTCCCGCGGCAGGCGCGCGAGGGTGAGCGGCACGCCCCAGTGGTTGTTGTGGCTCGCCTCGGCCGCATGGGTCGCGCCGCAGGCCGAGAGCGCGCGGCGCAGCATCTCCTTCGTCGTCGTCTTGCCGACGCTGCCGGTCACCGCGACGACGCGCGCCCCGCTCCGCGCCCGCCCGGCGGCGCCGAGCGCGGCGAGACCCGCGAGCGTGTCCCCCACGCGCAGCAGCGACGCATCCGCCGCGACGCCTGGGGGATCCTTGTCCACCATCGCGCAGGCGGCGCCGCGCGCGAGCGCGTCCGCGACGAAGTCGTGGCCGTCACGCGCGTCGCGCAGGGCAACGAACAGCTCGCCGGGGCGGACCGTGCGGGAATCGATGGAGACGCCGGTCACGGCGATCTCCGCCGCGAGCGTTCCGCCCGTCGCCGCGCGCAGCTCCGCCGCGGTCCAGAGCGGCGCCGTCATGGCGCACCCCCCGCGATGCGGCGCACCGTCTCCACGTCGTCGAAGGGATAGGTCACGCCGGCGATGGTCTGCCCGCGCTCGTGGCCCTTGCCGGCCACCGCCAGCACGTCGCCCGGCCCGAGCGCCGCCATCGCGCGCGCGATGGCGGCGCCCCGAACGCCGGCGGCCACGCCCCCCCGGCCCCCGGCGCGCAC
>JADGHI010000075.1 GCA_019689515.1 Acetobacteraceae bacterium
ACCGCCATCCGCGCGAGGTCTCGGCCGACGCCGGGTTCTGCACCGAGGCCAACCTCGCCGCCGTGCAGGAGCGCCGGATCGCCGCCTATGTGCCGCCCGGCCGCGCCCGCCACGGCGAGGCCAGCGCCGCTGGGCGCCGCCGCCTGACATCCAAGCCGCTCGCCATGGCGATGGCGGACAGGCTGCGCCGCGCCGGGCACCGCAGCCGTCACCGGCTCCGCAAACAAACCGTCGAGCCGGTGTTCGGCCAAATCAAGCACGCCGGGGGCTTCCGGCAGTTCCTGCCGCGCGGCCTCGACAGGGTCCGGGGCGAGTGGGCGCTGCTCTGCACCGCCCACAACCTCCTCAAGCTCGACAGAGCCGCCGCAGCCTGAACCAACACGCCTGCAACGCGCGTCCGCGTCCCGCCGCCGACGTTGATCACCGGCACCAAGCGGCGTTACCGGGACACGCTCCTAGGCGATCTAAAGCCTCGGCATGAGCCCCGTGACGCCGCTCGCCTGCTCGAGCATCGCCAGCGCCAGGAGTGCGCTGTAGCGCGCCTGGTTGGCCGCGGTCCGCGTCGCGTTCAGTGTCCGAAGCGCGTCCAGCACATCCAGCAGCGACCGCCCGCCGGCCAGGTAGGCGCGCTCCGCGATGGCGTAGGCCTCCTCGGCGCGGCGCAGCGCCCCGCTGTCGTAGAGCGCGCGCAGCGCGCGGGCCTGCTCCCAGGCCGCCCAGGCGGCGGCGACGTCGGCGCGGGCGGAGAGCAGCGCCGCGCGCGCCTGCGCCTCGGCCTGAGCCTGCTGCGCGGCGGCGATGCCGATGTTCCCCTCGACGATGCGCCCGGTGAAGATCGGGATCGAGATCGTGAAGCCCGCTGCGTCGAGATGCGCCGCCCGCTCGCCGCCGCCGGGCACCTCCTGGTCGGCGCGGGCACGGCTGGCGCTGAGCCCCAAGGTGACGTCGCGCGATCGCCCCGCCTCCGCAAGCGCGCGATTCGCCGCCGCCGCGGCGGCGGCGCGCGCGGCGGCGACCACGTCGGGCCGGTGCTCGGCCGCCTCGACGAGCTGCTCGCGCGTCACGCCGGGCACGGCGTTCGCGTCGAGCCGGCCGCGCGGCGCGATGGCGGTCGGCGTCAGCGTGCCGGTGCGCGGCCGTACGGCGGCGCGGGTCGGCGTCTCGCCTGTGCCCGCGGCCGCGTCCTCGGCGAGCAGCGCCGCGAGCGCGGCGACCGCCGCGGCGTAGTTCTGCGCCGCGGTCGCCGCATCCGCCTCGAAGGCGGGGCGGCTGGCCTGGAAGCGGACCACGTCGCCCTCCGGGATCTGACCCTCCCGCGCCTGGCGACGCAGCAGCGCCTCGGTGCGGTCGAGCGCAGCGCGGTTGGCGAGCGCGACGTCCAGGTTGGCGCGCGCGAGCAGCGCGCCGAGGAAGGCCTGACGGAGCTGGAACACCTGACCGCGCAGCGCCTCCAGCACCTGCGCCTCGGCCACGCCGATCTGCTCATCGGCGAGCCGCGTCCGCAGTTCGCGCTTGCCGCCCCGCTCGATGACGATGGAGAGGCCGAGGCTCAGGTTGTTGTTGGGCCCAAGGATGCGCGGCCCGTACCGCCCGCTCTCCCACACTTGGCCGAAGGTGTTGCCGATCGCCGCCTGGGGCGGCGGCGGGCTGGAGGCGACCAGGCGCTGCGCCCGCGCGACATCCACCCCGCGGCGCGCGGCGACGAGGGCGAGGTTGCGCTCGACGAGCAGCCGCTCCGCCTCCTCGAGCGTCAGGCTGCGCGGATTGCCGGGCAACGCCACCGTCTGTTGCGCGCCGGCCGGAGGAACGGTCGCGCCGAACAGGAGCAGGAACGCGGCAGCGGCGAGCACCACACGCGTCCTCGCCGCGGCGCGCAAGAGTGCCTTGTCCCTCATGCCGGCACTCCACGTCCTTCTGCGGCCTTGCCGGCCTCTTCCGCCTCCGCCGCACGCGGGCGCGAGAGCAGATCAACCAGCGCCGGCAGCACCACGAGGATGAACACCGGCACCAGCCCGATGCCGCCGACCACGACGATGGCAAGGGGCTTCTGCACATCGGCGCCGATGCCGCTCGCCATCGCCATCGGCAGCAGGCCGCAGAAGGAGGCGAAGCAGGTCATCATCACCGGGCGCAGCCGGTCCATGCCCGCACGCTGCAGCGCCCCGGCCCAGCCGAGGCCCTCCTGCTCGCGGAGCTGGGCGAAGTAGGAGAGGAAGATGATCGCCTCCATCACCGTGATGCCGAACAGGGCCAGGAAACCGATCGCCGCCGGCACGCTGAAATGCAGCTCCGCCACCCAGAGCGCGAAGATGCCGCCGACCAGCGAGAGAGGCAGCAGCCCCAGCACGATCAGCGTCTCGCGCAGCCGGCCGAAGGAGATCCAGAGCAGCACGGCGATTAGCCCGAGCGCCACCGGCACGATGCGCGAGAGCCGCCCGATCGCGTCCTGGAGGTTGCGGAACTCGCCCACCCATTCGAGGCGGTAGCCGGGCGGCAGCGCGACGTTCGCCGCCACGCGCTGCTGCGCCTCGCTCACGGCGCCGGCCGGATCACGGCCGCGGACGGAGAAGCGCACCGGGATGTAGCGGGAGGCCTCCTCGCGGTAGATGTAGGAGGGGCCGGTGACGAGCCGCACCTCGGCCACGTCGCGCAGCGTCGCGCCGTCCGGGCCGCCGACCGGCATGCGCTCGATGGCCTCGATGCTGTCGCGGTAGTCGGCGGCGAGGCGCACGATGATGGGGAAGTTCCGGTCCGAGCCGAGCTCGTAGAGCCGCCCCGCCTCCTGCCCGCCGACCGCGGCGGCGATCTGCGTGGTGACGTCGGAGACGCTGAGGCCGTAGCGCGCGGCGCGGGCGCGGTCCACCCGGATGGCGAGCGTCGGCTGGCCGAGGCTCCGCAGCACGGCGAGGTCCTCCACCCCGCGCACCTGCGCGACCTCGCGGCGGACCTGCTCGGCGATGCGGGTCAGCACGCCGAGGTCGGGGCCGATCACCTTGATCGCGTTCGCGCCCTTCACGCCGGAGGCCGCCTCCTGCACGTTGTCCGAGATCGTCTGGGAGAAGCTGAACTCCACGCCCAGGAACTCGCGCCTGAGCCGCCGCTGGATGGCGCTCACCAGCCCGTCCCGGTCGCGCGCCGTACGCCACTCGGACTGGGGGATGAGCGGGACGAAGAACTCGGCGTTGAAGAAACCAGCGCTATCGGTGCCGTCGTCCGGGCGGCCGTGCTGGCTGGTGACGGTGATCACCTCCGGGAACTCCATCAACACACGCCGGATGCGGTTGACCACCGGATTGCTCTCCTCGAGGGAGATGGTGGCCGGCATGGTGGCGCGCAGCCAGATGCTGCCTTCCTCCAGCGTGGGCAGGAACTCGGCGCCGAGACGGGTGAAGACGCCGCCGGCACTGACCAGGAGCATGGCGGCGACAACGAGGGTGAGCCCGCGGTGGCGCATGCCGACGCCGTAGGCGCGGGTGTAGCCGAAGCGGAGCGCTCGTACGAGGAAGGTGTCGCGCTCCTCGGTGTCCTCGCGGAACAGCGTCGCGGCGAGGGCGGGCGTGACGGTGAAGGTGGCGATCAGCGCGCCGACGATGGCGTAGGCGTAGGTCTTCGACATCGGACCGAAGATCCGCCCCTCAATGCCGCCGAGGGTGAAGAGCGGGATGAAGGCGGCGATGATGATCAGCGCCGAGAAGAAGATCGCCTTGTCCACCTCGCTCGCCGCACGCAGCACGATCCGCGCCACGCCGCCCGGCCCCTCGCCGACATGCGCGTGCGGGTAGTGCTCGGCGCGGTGGCGGTGTAGGTGGAGGTGGCGGAAGACGTTCTCCACCATGATGACGGTGGCGTCCACCAGCAGGCCGAAGTCGAGCGCCCCGAGCGAGAGCAGGTTGGCGCTCTCGCCGCGCGCCAGCATCATCAGGATGGCGAAGAAGAAGGCGAAGGGAATGGTCGCCGCGATCACCAGCGCGCCGCGCAGGTCGCCCAGGAACAGATACTGGATGACGAGGATCAGCGTCACGCCCTCGATGATGTTGTGCACCACGGTGCGGGTCGTGACCTTGACCAGGTCCTCGCGGTCGTAGAGCGGCACCACGCGCACGCCGGGCGGCAGCACGCCGCCGGCGTTGATCCGCTCCACCTCGCGCTGCACGCCGTGAATGGTGGGGAGCGTCTGCTCGCCGCGGCGCATCAGCACCACGCCGAGCACCACGTCGTCGTCCTCCTCGTGGCCGGCGATGCCGAGGCGCGGCAGATTGCCCACCTCGACCCGCGCCACGTCGGAGACGAGCACCGGCGCGCCGTCGCGCGAGCCGATCACCGTGTTGCGGATGTCGTCGAGGTCGCGGATCAGGCCGATGCCCTGCACCACCACCGACTGCGGCCCGAGGTTCAGCGTCCCCGCGCCGACGTTGGTGCTCGCGTTGCGCACCGCCTCCACCACGCGCGCGAGCGGCAGGCCGTAGGCGGCGAGTCGCTGGAGGTCCACCTGCACCGTGTAGGCCTTGGTCGTGCCGCCGAAGGTGGTGACGTCGATCACCCCGGGCACGCGCTTGAACCGCCGGTCCAGCACCCAGTCGTTGAGCGTCTTGAGGTCGGTCAGCGAGTAGCCCGGCGGGCCGACCAGGCGGTAGCGCATGATCTCGCCGATCGGCGAGGAGGGCGAGATGCCGGGCTGCACCCCCTCGGGCAGGCCGGAGATCTGGCCGAGCCGGTTCAGCACCTGCTGCAGCGCCTGGTCGTAGGTATAGGCGAAGGTGAACTGGATCCGCACGTCCGAAAGGCCGAACAGGCTGGTGGAGCGCACGGTCGTCACGTTCGGCAGGCCCGCCATCGCCACCTCGATCGGGATGGTGATGTAGCGCTCGATCTCCTCGGCGCTCTGCCCCGGGTTCTGGGTGATCACGACGACGGTGGGCGGCACCGGATCCGGATAGGCCTCGATGTTGAGCTGGCGGAAGCCGAGGAAGCCGGCGAGGAGGAACAGGCCGAACAGCAGCAGCACGAGCGGCCGGCGCGTCAGGGCGAGGGCGACGATGTGGCGCATGGCGGATGGGATCGTCCGGACGGAGTGGGTCGGCGCCGGAGCGTGGCGGTGCGGGCCCGGCAGGGCGGGTCGGGACGCGCCGCCGCCTCAGTCCGCCATCGCGGCGCGGTCGATGAACAGGGCGCCGCCGGTCACGATCCGCTCCCCCGCCTCGAGGCCCTCCGTCACCTCCCACAGGGAGCCGGAGCGACGGCCGAGCGTGACGCGCCGGTAGGCGAAGCTCTCGCCGTCGGGCAGCGCGACCCAGACGCCGGTCTCGGCACCGCGATGGATCACCGCGCCGGCGGGCACGGCGGGGCTCGCGCTCGCCTCGCCGAGGACGATGCGGAAGCTCGCGAACATCTCGAGCTTCAACAGCCCCTCCGGATCCTGCACCTCCGCCCGCACGGCGAGGCGCCGCGTGGCCGGGTCGATCGCCGCGCCGACCGAGGTGATGCGCGCAGCGAAGCGGCGTCCCGGCAGCGCGCCGACCGTCACCTCCACCTCCTGGCCGACCCGCACCAGCGGCGCATCGAGCTCGCGCACGGCGGCGACGAGCCACTTCGTCGAGAGATCGGCGATGGTGTAGGCTGGATCGCCGGCGCCGGCGGTGAGCCATTGGCCCGGCCCGATGCGGCGCTGCACCACTGTGCCGCCGATCGGCGCCGGGATCGCCACCACCGCATCCACCCGGCGCGTGGCCTCGACCGCCGCGATCTGCTCGGGCGTGCGGCCGAGCACGCGCATGCGGTCGCGCGCGGCGTCGAGCGCCGTTTCCGCCACGCGTAGGTCGGCGGCGGCGTTGGCGGCGTCGGCCTGGGCCTGCTCCCAGTCGCGCCGGGCAGCCGCGCGGGCCTGGAAGAGCTCGCGCTGGCGCTGCTCGTTGCGCTGGGCGAGGTCGAGGGTGGTGCGGGCCTTGGCGACCGCGTCCACCGCGCTGAGCAGATCGTTGGCCGCCTGCACCAGATCGGTCGTCTCGATCTCGAACAGCGGCGCGCCGGGCGCGACCGTCTCGCCGATCCGGGCAATGACGCGCACGACACGGCCTGTGTAGGGAGAGAAGACGGGGGTGGAGCGATCCTCGTTGTATGCGATGCGCCCCTCGGCGATGCGCTCGGCGCGGAATTCCTGCAACGCCACCGGCTCGATGCGCAGGCTGCGGATCTCCGCCTCGCTCAGGCGGAACGCGCCGCCGGCGAGGGGCCACGCGGGCGCGGCAGCGGCGAAGGAGGCCCCCGGTCGCATCCTGGAGTCGCGCGCGCCGAGCAGGGTCAGCCCCGCTATCGCGCCCCCCAACAGGACCAGCGCGACGGCGGCCAGCCGCCACCGGGACTTGAGGCGGCGCCGCGACCGACTCGGCTCCGCCCTCGGCGGAGAAACCCCCTGCTCGGCCGCTGGGGTGGAGGCGGCGGCCTCGGCGGGTACAGGGGCAGAAGACTCCATCAACGTCATAACGGCATCCGATCCGGGCACGCGATGACCGGCGCGACCGTCGTCGAGAAGGCGGCCGCAGCCGGTTGCCGGTGTCGCTATTTCACGGGGCCGTTTGCGCCATCCTGCCTTACACCGCGCTTACACCGCGCTGACACTGCGCCTCCCGCGCGGGTTAAGATTCGTCCATCAGGCGGCGGCGCCAGCCGCGGGCAGTGTCAGGGCGAAGACCGCCCCGCCGCCCTCATTGTCGCGGATCGTCACCGACCCGCCATGCAAGGCGGCGATCTCGGAGACCAGCGAGAGGCCAATGCCGGTGCCGCGCCGTGTTCCGCGATCGGCCCGCCAGAACCGCTCGAACACCAGGGCGCGCTGCGCCTCCGGCACGCCAGGGCCGCGATCGGCCACCTCGACGGTGGCGGGCGGCCGCAGGCGCAGCTCGACGACCGTTCCCGCTGGCGTGTGAGCGAGCGCGTTCTCAAGCAGGTTGCGCACGGCGCGGCCCAGCGCGTCCGGGTCGCCGCGCACCCAGACCGGGCCCGGCTCGCCCAGCAGCGCGATCGAGCGGCCGGTCGCGGCCGCGGTCGGCGCGAGCGCCCGCGCCGTGGCGGCGCAGACCTCGGCGAGATCGGTCAGCCGGTCCGGCGCGCGCGGCGGGGCCTCAGCCGCCTCCAGGAGCTGATTCACGAGCCGCGTCAGCCCGTCGAGGTCGCGCCGCAGCCGCTCCGCGGTCGCCCGGTCCTCCAGCAGATCGACCTCGGTGGTCAGGATCGCGAGCGGGGTGCGCAGCTCGTGCGCCACGTCCTGGCTGAAGCGGCGCTGCCGCGCGAAGGCCTCGTCCAGACGGTCGAGCGCGGCGTTCACCGCGCGGATCAGCGGCAGCACCTCGGTCGGCATGCCCTCCTCGCCGATCCGTCGCGCCTTGCCGGGGCGTATCGCGGCGGCCTCCGCGGCGGCGCGGCGCAGCGGGCGCAGCAGCAACAGAGCGAGGCCGAGATTGGCGCCGAACAGCAGCACCGCGCCCGCCGTGAGCAGCGCGACCAGCGGCAGGAAGGCGGCGCGCGGCACATCGTCCAGCACCGCGAAGATGTTCGTCATGTCCTGCGCGACCTGGAGCACCAGCGGGCCGTCGGGCGTCTGCACCGTGCGCGACAGGCCCCAGAGGTGCATGCCCGCGCCGTCCTCCACCTGGAAGCTCGCCTCCGCCCGGCTCAGCAGATCCCTCTGCGGCAGGCCGGGCAGCGCGCCCGCTGAGGCAGCGCGCACCTCGCCCGCGGGGTCGAGCACCACGTAGCGGAAGCTGCTGCGGACGCCGGCGACGTGCGCCGCCGAGCCGGGCTGGGGCGAGGGGAAGCCGGGAAGGGCGCGGATGCCCTCGGCCCGGAGCCGGTCGCTGAGCGGCTCGGCCATGGCGCGCAGCACAAGGTCATGGACCGAGAGCACGGCCTCGTTCAACTGCCGGTCCAGACTCCAGGCGCCGAGCAGGATCGCCGCCGCGGCGATCACCGCGAAGGCGAGCGAGAGCCGTCCGAGGAGGGACCGAGGAGAGAGCCGCATGGTCGGACCTGAAATACACTGCGCCGGCTGGGGCATCCCGCCTGGCGGCGATCCTGCGCCGGACGCCCGCCCGCGCGAGACGATGGGCGGACGGACCGGACGCGTGAGTGGCGGCGGAAGAGCCGCTCACGATCGCCTCCGAGGAGCTTTGCGCCCTCCGCGGGTGCCTTATATAGGATTTTGGATGGATTCCCTGAACTCGGTACCCGGCCGATCCTGACGCGGCGCTGCGGCGACGCGTGAGCATCCGGCCCGGCACCGCCCCTGCCGCGGGCGGCGCCGAAGCGTCGGCGCGGGGCGAGGCTGCGATCGGACGAACGATTGGATGCGCGTGCTCCTGGTCGAGGACAATGACCGCCTGGCGGCGCTGCTCACCACCGGCCTGCGGCGGGCGGGATGGACGACGGATGTGGTGGACAGCCTCGACGCCGCCGTCGCCGCGTGCCAGGCGAACCGGTTCGATGCGGTGCTGCTGGACCGAGGCCTGCCCGACGGCGACGGGCTCGACCTGCTGCGCACGCTCCGCGGTGCTGAAGCCCAGCCGGCGATCCTGGTGATGACCGCACGCGGAGCCCTGCCCGAACGCATCGAGGGGCTGAATCGCGGCGCCGATGACTACCTGGTCAAGCCAGTCGCGCTCGAGGAGCTGGTCGCGCGGCTGAATGCCGCGGTGCGGCGGATGCGAGGTGGCGGGCGCGGGCCTGTCCGGGTCGGCCGGCTGGAATACGACCCCGTCTCGCGCGCGGTGCTGATCGCCGGCGTTCCCTTCGACCCGCCGCCGCGCGAGCGGATGCTGCTGGAGCACCTGCTCCAGGCGGCCCCGCGCCCGGTGACCAAGGAGGCGCTCGAGGAGCGCCTCAACAGCTTCGAACGCAGCATCGGCAGCAACGCGGTGGAGGTTTACATCCATCGCTTGCGCAAGCGGGTCGAGGGGATGCAGGCCGGCGTCTCGATCGAGACGGTGCGCGGAGTCGGGTACCGGCTGCGGGCGACCGACTGAACGCCTGTTTGAGTGTGGTTGACCTGGGCTGATGAGGGCCCGGGCGCTGGCGAGGACGGCAGCGCAAGCGACGCGGGTCGCGATAACGGGAGGAAACATCGATTGGGGGCCGTGCGCGTTCAGGTGAAACGCCTGTTCGCCTTCGATCCGAAATCCTCGCTCGATTAAAGCGGATTGCGCTTCAAAGTGAACGATATCCGCAATGTCGGAACCACGCCTGGGCGTCCTGGGGCGTGACGGCGGCGATCGCGTCGGGCAATGCCGCCTCCGGCGCCTCGATAGTGCGCGCGGCGATGGCGCGGAGGAGTAAGCGGTTACTGGTGGCTGCGGGTTTGGCGGCTTGACGCTGGTCAGGCGCTGTCGGGCCGCAGGCTCCAGGGTGCCAGCTCGCCGATGCGGTTGACCGGGTGCTCGGCGACGCGGGCGAGGAGCGTGCGGAGGGTCGAGTGCGCAGCTGGGACCGCTGCGGCCCGAAGAAATCCGCACGCCGCAGTTCCGCTTCGAGGCCCAGGACCGCTTCCGCATCATCGAGCGCGAGGCGGCGGTCGCCCAGCGCGCCGCGCAGACCGACATCCGCGAGCTTCAGGCATTCCTCGACTTCGCCCAGCGCCGTCCGGATCTCGTGCCGGAGGCGGTCGCGAATCGGCGTCGTCGGGAGTTGAACGACAGGCAGGTTTGGGCAGAGGAGCAGATTCTTCAGGCCCAGACCCGGCGGGCCGATGCGCTGGAGCAGCTGGAGTCGTCGATCACGCAGGACGCCCAGCGGATCCGCGATGAGATCAAGCGTCTTGCCGGTGAGGACGGTCAGGGGGGTGCTATTGCCGCCGCGGCCACGCCCGCCGAGCGATCGGCGCTTGTTCGTCGCTATAACGAGCTCCAGCAGCAGCTTAACGCCCTCGTCGGCGACGACGGTCAGTCAGGCCTGCTGGGGCAGGTCAGGACGGCGCTCCAGGACGCGCAGAACCTCAAGACCCGGGCCCAGGTCATCGTCAGGGCCAGCAGGGGTCCGATATCTCGTTCGGGGACGTCTTCCGAGACACGGTTGAGGACTTCGCCCAGAAGAGCGGTGCCCGGGACAGCTTCGCCGTTGCTTTCGGCAACGACTTCCGGCGTTCGCTCGATATCGCTCGCCAGGCAGGCGGTGAGTTCTGGGCGGAGTGGGCCTCGGGGGCGAAGAAGGGGTCGGAGGCGTTCCAGGCGTTCGGCCAGTCGGTCCTGAAGTCGATGCTGAGGATAGTCTCGGACCGCGTGGCGGCCCAGTTCCTCAGCCTGGTCTTTGGCCTCGTTGGTCAGGCATTCAACCCCGGTGGGGGTACCGCAGACACCCAGATGTCGGCCAACGGCGTCCCCCTTCCGTCGACCGCAGCGGGTGGCCGCTACAGTGGCGGCCCGGTCGAGCACCGCTTCGCCGGGGGCGGCGTGGTGCCGGGCGTGCCCGTCGGACGGGACACCGTGCCGGCCCGCCTCAGCCCATTCGAGTACGTCGTCTCCGCGCGCGGCCACGCGCTGGTGGGGACGGAGGTACTGGACCAGATCAACCGCGGCCAGCTCGCGGCCGTGAAGACGGTGCCGGCCGGGGCGGCCATCCGCGTCAGCATGGTCGGCCCTCCCGCAGCCGATCCGCCAGGAAGCACCGATCAATCGGCCAAGGAATCCAGCTCCGATTCAACTCTGCGGAATCCGTCCACACGGCCTAGAATGCATTGAGACTCTTGGAACGCGCTTTGGCGGCCAGCGTGGGCATCGGCTCCCACCACCGCCCACCCCGCAGCATCCGCGCGTGCAGTCGGACCAGCCGCATCGTCTCCGCCCCGCCCTTCGCGTAGCGCCCGTGGCGGGTGTTGCCGTGCAGTCGGACGAACGCGGGCGAGGGCTGGCGCCGCAGCGCCCGGAACGCGGCCCAGCCGGCGGGCGCGTCGCCGCGTCGCGGGATTTCCCCTGTATCCGCGCTGTTCTCAGGCAACGGCGTCACGCGAATGCCCGCTATTCGTCGCGTAGGAAATCAACGCCATCACTCTCCCCGCTCGGGCCAGAGCGCGTCGCCCATCGCCGCGACGTGCGGTGCGGCGTGGAGGAATCGGGCCGCGGCGCAGGCCATGCGGTGGGGGTCGCGGTCGCCGGGGTCCAGCAGCGCCAGCCGTTCCAGGGCGGCGAGGTCGCGCGGCTCCAGCTCGATCGCCACCAGCACGGCGCCGTGCCGCTTGCGGGCGCGGTAGGCCTCCGACCGCTCGCGCGCGAGGCGCCGCCGTCGTGCCTCGCCGTGCGCTTCGCCTGCCCCAATCGCCGGCGTCGTCTCCGCATCGCTCATGGCGTGGCGCCTTTCCCCTTGGAACCACCCTCAGAAACGGGTGCCGCGTGACGGTGCGCCGGGATTTCGCCACCCCCAAGCGCACGCGCGGGCGCACGCGCGCATTGCGCACAAAACCCGCCCTCCGCCGCGTGCGGGTGCGCGGGCGCGTAGCTGTGCCGAAACTTCGTCTCGGGCGTTCACGGCCTCCACCAGCGCCGCCGCGTGCGCCCCGGCGAACGGTCCGGCGAAGGCCAGCACCCGGCCTCCCGCGCCGACAGGCAGCTTGAATCAGCTCCCGCCGGCCTTGGGAATCCCAGCCGATTCAGTCAGGTCGGAAACCGCTCTAG
>JADGHI010000076.1 GCA_019689515.1 Acetobacteraceae bacterium
CCGGGCCCGGCGGGGGGCCGGCGCCGCGGCGGGGGGGCGGGGCCCGGGGGGCCGGCCCGCGGCGCGCTCAGCCGCCGAGGTCGAGCCGGTAGAACCGCGTCGCGGTGCCGGCGAACAGGTCCGCCTTCTCCTCTGCGCTCGCCCCGGAGGCGAGGCGCTTGAAAGTATTCCAGCACACCGCGTAGCTGTAGCTGCCCTTGTCCACCGGGAAGTTGCTCTCGAACATGCAGCGCGCGGCGCCGAAGGCCTCGATGCAGGTCTCGATATAGGGGCGCCAGGCGGCGGCGAGTTGCTCCGAGGAGGGCGGCGTCGCCTGCTTCTCGAAGCCGAAGCCGTTGACCCGCATGCCGAGGCCGCCGAGCTTCACGTGCACATTGGGGCACTTGGCGAGTTCGCGGATCGCCGCGGCCCAGACCGGGAAGACCTCCTCCCGCTTGCCCTCGAAGCGCTGGATGCCGACCGGCCCGCCGACGTGGTCGAGCACGATGCGCGTCTCCGGGAAGGCGCGCGCGAGGTCCGTCAGCTCGCCGATCTGCGGGTGCAGCAGCCAGGCGTCGAAGCTGAGGCCGAGTGGCGCGAGCTGGGCGAAGCCCTCACGGAACTGCGCGCTGCCGAGCATTCCCTTCGGCGGGTTGTAGGCCGGGTTCATCAGGACCGGGTCCTCGTCCCAGACCGAGATGTGGCGGATGCCGCGGAACCGCCCGCCGCCGGCGCGGATATGCGCCTCCAGCACCTCGCGCACCCGCGCGCCAAGCATCAGGTCGGCGTGGCCGACGATGCCGGCGCAGACCTTCGCCGGGCCGTACTGCCCGCTCGCGCTCATCGCCGCGACGCCGTTGACGAACTCGGTTTCGCCGACCGGGCGCATCGCCTCCGGCCCGTCCGCGCGGTGGAAGGCGCGGCACTGCACGAAGACCGTGGCCACAACGTTGTGACCGACGTTCAGGTCGGCCAGCAGGTCGGGCAGCATGTACCGCCAGTTGGGCCGGTCCCACAGATGGTGGTGCGGATCGACGATCGGCAGCTCCGGCTCCAGGATCGGCTCCTGGTGCTTCGCGAGCCAGTCCTCGCGTACGGCGAGGTAGTTGTCGTGTTTCGCGGCCGCGCTGGTGCTGCTGCTCATGGCGGTTTCCCCCTCGGCGTGTGGGATGGATCGCACGAACCGTCCACCCGCCGCGACGCTGCCGTCAACCCGCCTCCCGTCTGTTGCCGCGCCCGGGCGCGCCGCATAGGCTTGCCGCGCCACCGAACCGGGGGAGGAAGCCCATGATCCACGAATTGCGCGTCTATCACTGCGTGCCCGGCCGCCTGCCGGCGCTGCTCAAGCGCTTCGAGACCATCACCCTGAAGATCTGGGAGCGCCACGGCATCCGCCAGGCCGGGTTCTGGACCGTGGGCATCGGCGAGTCGAACCAGGTCCTCTACTACCTGCTCGCCTGGGAGTCCCTCGCCGAGCGCGAGCGCAAGTGGAACGCCTTCCAGGCCGATCCGGAGTGGATCGCCAAGCGCGCGGAGACGGAGAAGGACGGCCCCATCGTCGCCAAGGTGACGAACGAGATCCTGATCCCCACCGCCTTCTCCGCGGTGAAGTGACGGCCATCGCATGACGCCGGAAGCCGCCGGGCACGACCTCCCGCGCCTGATCGCGCTTGAGGGCTGCACCAACCTGCGCGACCTCGGCGGCTACCGCGCGGCGGATGGGCGCCGTGTGCGCTTCGGGCGCGTCTTCCGCTCCGCCTCGCTGGCGCGGCTGACCGAGGGCGACCTGGAGACCCTTGCCGCCCTCGGCCTTCGCACGGTCTGCGACCTGCGCGGCATACGGGAGAGCGCCGCAGCGCCCTCGCGCCTGCCACTGCGCGATCCGCCGGAGCTGCACGCTCTCTCGATCGAGCCCACGGTCGGCGCCTCGCTCGCCGACCTGCTCGCGCGTGGGCAGGCGACGGGCGAGGACGTGCTCGACCTGCTCCGCCGCGCCTACGAGGCCTACGCGACGGAGCATCTGCACCGCTACCGCGCGATGTTCACGCTGCTGCTGGAGGCGCCGCGCCTGCCGCTGCTCTTCCATTGCTCGGCGGGCAAGGACCGCACCGGCTTCGGCGCGGCGCTGCTGCTGACCGCGCTCGGCGTGCCGCGGGAGACGGTGATCGAGGACTACCTCGCCACCTCGCGGTTCTGGAAGCGCGAGCTGGCGCTTCCGCCAGGCACCGACCCTTCCGCCGCGGCGGCGCTGCTCGGCGTGCACCGCCCGCTGATCGAGCGCGCGCTCGACGTGGCGTTCGGCCGGTACGATTCCGAGGAGGCATTCTTCGCGGCCGAGTTCGGCTTCGACGCGGACCGGCTGGCGCGCCTGCGCGACGCGTTGCTCGATTAGCTCCTTGTCGGCCTGGTTGTGGTCAGGCCGACAAGAGGCTGGCGCTTCTGAGGCAGCGATTCACGCCCTGGGTTTTCCCACCCAAGGCGATCGCGGCCTAGCAGCGGCGGCTGCGGCCGAGGCCACCCCGGCCGCCTCCGCCGCGCTGCGCTCAGCCGAGCGGCGGCATCGGCCGGGCGATGGTGCGGTCTATCGTCGTCTTGCCCAGCGTGTTCCAGCCGCGGTCGTATTGCGGCGGGGTGCGCAGCGCCTCCATCCGCCCGAGCGCCGCCGCCGCGCGCAGCGGCCAGTAGGGATCGCGCAGCATCGCGCGCGCCAGCAGGATCAGGTCGGCCTTGCCCTCGGCGAGGATCGCCTGCGCCTGCTCCGGCTCGGTGATGAGCCCCACCGCGGCGACGGGGATGCCGGCGCCGCGCCGCACCGCCTCCGCCCCGGGCACCTGGTAGCCTGGCCCGAGCGGGATCTTCTGCTGCGGCGACAGGCCGCCCGAGGAGACGTCGATCAGGTCCACCCCCTCGCGCTTCAGCAGCCCGGAGAGCTCGACCGTCTGCGCCGTGTCCCAGCCGCCCTCGACCCAGTCGGTGTGCGAGACGCGCACGCCGAGCACCACGTCTTGCGGCAGCGCGGCGCGTACCGCGCGCGCCGTCTCCACCACGATCCGCGTGCGCCCCTCGAAGCTGCCGCCCCAACGGTCTGTGCGCTTGTTGGAGAGGGGCGAGCAGAAGCTGTGCAGCAGATAGCCATGCGCCGCATGGATCTCGACATAGCGGTAGCCCGCAGTGGCGGCACGGCGCGCCGCGGCGGCGAAGGCGGCGATGGCGCCCTCGATCTCCGCCTCGGTCATCTCGCGCGGCGGGTCGAAATGGTCGAAGGCGATCGGGCTGGGGCCCAGCGGGACCCACTGGTTGGGCTTGCGCCCCTCGTCCCAGGGTGCGTAACGCCCCGCCTTGCGTCCGGCATGCGCGATCTGGATGCCCGGCACCGCGCCGTGCGCCGCGATCGCCGAGGCAAGGCGCGCATGGGAGGCGATCTGCCCGTCCTCCCACAGCCCGACGTCGCCGGGCGCGATGCGGCCCTCGGGCACCACGGCCGTGGCTTCCACGCAGACCATCCCGGCGCCGCCCTGGGCGCGCGAGACCAGATGCGCGAAGTGCCAGTCGGTCGGCTTCCCGTCGGGGCCGCAGCAATACTGGCACATCGGCGAGACGCCGATGCGGTTGGGGAAGGTGATGCCACGCAGGGTCAGCGGCGAGAAGAGATCGGTCACGAGCCAGGACTCCCGGTATGCAATGGCGCCGGCCCGGCACGGCGGGCGACGGCGGCGGGAAGGGCGGGTCCCCAGGGCGGCAGGCGGCCGAGCCGGTTCTCGAGCACGACGAGCCAGGTCGGCGCCCCGGGCGGTCGCGGCAGTAGAACGCCCCGTGCATCGCTTGGGAAGCGGGTGAGGGTCACGGCATCGCGCACATTGCCCCCGATCGCCTCAACCATGCCGGGAGAGGCATCCACCACGATGTCGCAATGCATGGGCCGGAACCGGCCCCGTTCGGCGGCGCGATCCCGCCAGTGGCGTAGCGGCCGCGCGGAGCGATCGGCGCAGATCAGGTCGCCCGTCCGGGGCGCATAGGCATCGGGCGCGTGCGGCACGAAGGGCGCGAGCTCGGGAAAGGCCTCGGCGTCGGCGATCAGCGCGTCGATGTAGTCGGAATGGGCCGCCGAGGGCGGGAATTCGCGCTGGTCCACCCCGGCGCTGCGCATGACGTAGCTGATGAAGGCGGCCGACCAGGGCGGCTCGGCCCAGAGCGCCGCCGCGTCGCCCCCCGCGGGCAGGGGGCCGCCCGCCGAGGCGCCGATGGCCGCGCGGTAGCGCGCGCGGTTGCGGGCCACGGCGCCCTCGTCGTCGGGCACCGCGCGCCAGTAGGCAACCAGCCGGGGGAAGTGGATGGGCGCCGATTCGGCAGCGGTCGCCTCGCCGCCCTCGCCTGTGGCCGCCCGCTCGCGGGTCGCGCCCGGCGCGAACGGATCGGCGCGCTGCCGGCCCCATTCGATCCATTCCTCGATGGCGATGCGCAGCATCCGCTCCCGCACCGAAGGCGGGTAGGGAAGGGGTGGCTCCGGCGGCGGCGCCGGCGGGACGGCACAAGCACTGACGCCGAGCAGCGCGAGCAGCATCGCCACCGCGATGGCGGGCCGACCTGTGGCCGGTAGCGCCACCGCCCATGCGGCCCGCCGCCGCATCGCGCCGGAGGTCCCGGCCGCCGCCGACGGCGCGCGGGAGCGGGAGAAGAGTACATGCCACGCGCCCGATTCCCGGCGGCCGCCTCGGTCGCACCTGGCCTGGCCCCGCCCTCGGCGGTGCTCGAATCGCTTCCAGGTTTCGCGGATCACGACGGAGCTATGCCATCGCGGCGAACGGCGCGCACCACCCCGAGTGCCGGCGGGAGGCCAGAGGATGCCTGCGACGGCCTTCGCCCGATCACCGTCGCGGTGAGCCTGGCGCCGGCAGCCGCAGCCCCTCGGCCAGCACCGTGCTCCGAGGCAGCGCTACACGTCAGCGCTGCTGCGATCGTTCGTCCACCGCCCGCTCAGGCTGCGGCGGCCACCCGCGTATCCACGAGGGTCACGCGCCGCGCCGCCGCCGGCGCGCCACCCGTCTCCGACCCAGCCTTCCACGGCTCCGCCTGCAGCCCCGGCGCGGTACGGGCGATCGGCACATCCGTCGGCATCAGGGCGAGGACGGTCCAGGCCTGAGCCTCCGCATTGGTGGCCTCGGTCAGCGGCCCGGGCCGCACCTCCAGCGCGTCCCCGTTCAGGCGGAT
The DNA here is from genome assembly GCA_019689515.1 of Acetobacteraceae bacterium. GTDB lineage: Bacteria > Pseudomonadota > Alphaproteobacteria > Acetobacterales > Acetobacteraceae > Caldovatus. The sequence continues at coordinate 5,188 of JADGHI010000076.1, forward strand.
GCGGTCGCGCAACAGGTCGAGGCAGAGCGTGGCGAGGAAGCCGAGCCGCCCGGTCTCGGCGGCGTCCAGCTCGATGGCGCCAGCCGCGGCGGCGGCCTGCATCGCGCGCAGGGCCCGCAGGGTCAGGGCGAGCTTGTAGCTCCAGGTGCCGATGTCCTCGGTCCAGCCGGCGTCCCCGGACGCCGCGCGGCTGCGCACCGCCAGGCTGTCGAACGCCGCCCGGCGCGCGCCCTCCTGCGCCGTGCCGGTGGCCAGCCGGATCGCCGCGAGCGCCCGCCGCAGCGCCGGGCCGAGCCGCGGATCGTCACGATGCAGCGCCACCCGCGCGAGGGCGAGCATCGCGGCGGCGTGGCAGTCGAGATAGGCGGTGCCGGCCCAGGCGTCGCGGAACGCCGCCTCGGAGGCCGGTGCGCCGGGTTCCTCTCCGGCATCGCGCAGCAGGCCGAGCAGCAGATCCACCGCCTGGGACAGCCGCGTGCGGTGGCGGCGCTCCCCGCTGAGCCGCCAGAGACAGTCCAGCGCCAGGGCGACGAAGGCGAGCTCCCGCAGATAGACCCGCAACGGCGCGTCCGGCCGCTCCGGGGCGAGGGCGGCAAAATAGGCCTCGATCCGGCGCTCGCACCAGGCGCGCAGCCGCGCCAGGCGCTCGGCCGGCGGCGGGTGGCGGTAATGCCCACCGGCGGCGAGCAGCAGATGCGTCGCCACCGCGTTCAGCACCGCCCCCTGGTCGAAGCAGAGGCTGAGGTCCAGCCCCGGCGGGGCGGTCTCGGCGAGCGCGAGCAGCGCGGCGCGCGCCTCCGGGTCGGCGTGCAGCCCGCCGCCGACCAGCAGACGATCCTCCTCGACAGTCAGGGTCTCCTGCTCCGCCAGCCGCTCCGCCGCGTAGCGCGTGAGCACCCAGTGCAGCCGGCCACGCTGCTCGACCGTCGCCTTGACGCTCAGCATGCGCTGAGGGTCGCATGGGCGGAGATAGAGACCGTGGGCGAAGCCCGGCGGCCGCCCCTCCTGCACCAGGGAAACCAGTGCCGCGCCCCCTTCGAGCACGGTGCTGGTCCCGAGCGGCAGCTCGGCGTGCCGGCGCGGCGGGGCGTGGGCGGGCCCGAGCCCATCCACCAGAACCGCGTCGAAGGCCGGCTTGCCCTCGGGGCTCAGCTCGTCGCAGGCGGTGGTGACGCGAATCCGAGAGATCTCGCCGGCCATGCCGGGCGCGGGGACGAAGCGCACGGTGAGGCGCAGCAGGGCGGGGCGTTCGGGCGCGATCTCGTATTCGTAGCTCAGCTTGCCGAAGCGCAGCGTGCCGCCGAACCGGCCGGCCCGGGCGATGACCGGACCGGCGTGGTGGAGCCGCACGCCGCCCGTCGCGGTACGCTCGATCCCGTATTCGGTGATCGCATCCTCGACATCGAGGCAGTGCCGGCGGCCCCGGTGGGTCAGCTCGAACAGGTTGCCAGTGTGACGGATTGCCGCCCCTCCGGGTCCGGCCGAGCGCACCGACTGCACCACCAGCCCGCGCGAGAGGTCGCCGGTGAGGTCGTGCATCGGCGTGCGGATGGCGAAGTCGCGCGGATCATCGGACAGGATCTGGATGCAGGTAGAGGGCACCGCCCTCGGCCCCGTCATCACGGTGCCGCTGGTGGCATCGGCGGTCATCGTGACGAGGCGACGGAGCGGCGGAGCCGCCGCGGCACCGGTCGCGCCGTCCTGCCCGCCACTCATCGCCAGGACGAAGTCAATCAGGCCCGAGGCGAAGCCTGGGTCGTCGTCCCACAGCGCAGGGTGGGCGAGCAGCTCAACGGCCTTGGCGTTGTTGTCGGTGCAGAAGCAATCGCCCTCGGAGGGCGAAGCCGCGGCGGTCTCGGAGAGCGGGACGACTTCGGTCTCGCCCAGAGCGACATGACGCGCAAGGCGCGTCTTGAGGAAGCGCACAAGACGTTCGCGCACCCCATCCTGGAGGCAGTCGTGCATACGCACAGTGTAACGAAAATTTCCTGAGCGGAGTATCCCTTTTTTAACCACTGCGCGAGAAGGGGGCGCGGGCACATCGCCCCAGGGCTTCAGCATCCGTGCGCGAACGGCAGGACCGGCTGAGGGGTACGGTACCGCGACCGTCTCATTTCGCCCGCATGGTCCACGAAAAGGCGCAGTCGGCCGCCGCATGCCGCGGGCAGCCGGCATTGGGACATACGACTGGCTGCGCTGCCCCTCCACCGTGCTGCCTAAGACACGGTATGACATCGGAATGATACTGTGCCGTTGTGAAAGAGGCGGCAATCGTCTAGATTTTCTCCGCTGGTGCATGGGGGTGAGCATGTCCAGTGCCTTCCTTGCTCTTCTTCGCACCGAGGAGCGGCAGCTCCTCGCCGAGTTGCGAGCGACGCCGATCTTCCAGAAGCTCGAGGCCGTGCGGCGCGTGCTCAGCCTTTACACTGGCGCGGACGAGGCGGCGGCGGCGGCGACCGAGGATCTCCTGCTCGGCCGTGCGAGCGCGGCAGCGAAACCGGCCGAGCCGCCGCTGACGCGTGATCCGGGGCCGCCCGTGGCGAGCAACGCGGCCACGGAAGCAGAGGAAGCCCGATCGGCCGGCGCCAGCGCCGCGCCGCTCCCGTTCGCAGCCGATCCCGGTCCTGGCACGTCCAGACTATCGCAGACGACTTCTGCGCCGCCGCTCGCAACGCCCGTCCCCGCCCTCGGTCCGGCCGCGACGCCGGCCAAGGTCTCGGGCGGCACGCCGGCGCTGTCTCAACTCACCGTTGCGGATCCGCCTGGCGAGAAGGTCTTCCGCGACGGAAGCCGGGCCGTCTCCGCGGTGCGCGCCGCGCTTCTCGCCGTCACACGCTGACATCGGCCGGTCCGGCCCGGAACGACGCCATCCGTCATCGACCGTGACCGGCGGCCGGCCGACCGTTGGCTTGGCGAGTCGAGGTGCGGGAACCGCCCGATCATCGCCGCGGCATCGAGCCGGATGACGAGCCAGCGAAGATATGCTTCGAAGGCGTGCCGGGCTGAAGAACGGGATAGCGATTCGAGATCTGACCAGCTTGGCCGTGACCGCTTCGGCGCGGCCGGTTTCAGCGACCTGCCGCGAATCGGGATCGGTTCCGAAGCCAATACGAAGCGGCCGAGAGATCCCACGCCAATCGGAAGTCTGGGCATCCGCATGACCAACAGCAGCGCTGCACTCCACATGGCCACGGCCGCGCAGGGCGGCCCGCTCAGCGCCGAGGACCTGGCGCAATACGCGCGCACCGGCTGGGTGGCGGCGCGCGGCTTCTTCGACGCCGCGGAGGTCGCGGCGATCTCCGCCTGGACCGACGAGCTGTTGGCGATGCCGGAGGTGCCCGGCAGGCACATGGTCTATCGCGAGGACAGCCTGCTGGGCGACGGGCGGCGCGTGGTGCAGCGGATCGAGAATTTCTGCCCCTACCACCCCGGCTTCGACGCATTGGTGCGCGGCGGGCGCCTGCGCGATGCGGTCGAGCAGCTGATGGACGGGCCGGTGTGCCTGTTCAAGGAGAAGATCAACTTCAAGATGCCCGGCGGCGCGGGCTTCGAGCCGCATCAGGACCAGCAGGCGGGATGGAGCGCCTATGCGCCGATCTTCGTCACCGCGATGGTCAGCATCGACCGCGCCACGATCGAGAATGGCTGCCTGGAGATGGCGGACGCGCCGCGCCTCGCCGGCCTGATCGGCGAGGAATGGCGGCCCCTAACGGCGGAGCAGATGGCGTCCTTCGCCCTCGTTCCTGTGCCGACCGAGCCCGGCGACGTCCTCTTCTTCGATAGCTACGTCCCGCACGCGTCGAAGGCGAATCTCACCGGGGAGGCCCGGCGGATTCTCTATCTCACCTACAACCGCGCCTCGGATGGCGATCACCGTGCGCGCTACTTCGCCGACAAGCGCGCGAGCTTCCCGCCCGACATCGAGCGGCTGCCGGGAGTCGAATACAAGTTCCGGGTCTGACCGGCGGCCTGTCCCGGGAAACCTGGCGGGACGGCCGGACTTGGCCGCCCGTTTCACCGGCCAAGGTTACGGGGGTACGACACCGCTCGTCGGGGGCCACGCGCCCCCGTAACCGCAGGTCCCATGCGCTGGGAAACAGTGCCGGCGGACGCGAGGCGCCCCGATGACGGTCAGTCGATTTGTCAGCCCAGCCGCGGATCTGCCGCGGAGGGCGGCGGCGGGACTCCTCAGGCCTCGCTACGGTCGGCCTCGCACCGCATCATCATCAGGATGCCAAGGACCATGAACGCCCAGGACGCGTAATTGTGCTGGCCCAGCAGGTACAGGGCGATGGCCGCAACAGCGGCGATGGCGGCGGCGAGATAGGTGTTGTTCCAGAGCCAGTCCATTCGATGATCCCTTCTGCCCATTACGATCCGCCCGGCCCGTGGTAGGCGGACGCGCGGTGTCAGCGGCGTCCTTGCGCGGACGGGACGTTGTCCGTCTTGTCGCCCAAGGCGCGCCGGCGTGCAATGGCGGCCTGCCACCCGGCCGGCCCTGATCCGGTCCGCCCGCCGTCCCATTTTTCGCTCCGCGCCATCGCAGGAGGAGGCTCCGGCCCGCATGAGCAGCAGCGATCCCGCGACTCCGCCGCCCGGCCCCGCCGAGGGCGGGCGCCTGTTCTTCCAGTCGGAGGTCTTCGAAGCGGATGCCTCCACCGCCCGGCGCAGCGCCCTCCGCCCCGAGGCCGACCGGCGCAGCATCGCCGAGCCGGCGCGGGAGGTTCCCGTGCACGCCGAGTGCGACGTGCTGGTGGTGGGCGGCGGCCCGGCCGGCACGGCGGCGGCGGTCGCGGCGGCCCGGCTCGGCGCGCGGACCATTCTGCTCGAGCGCTACAACCACCTCGGCGGCCTCTCGACCGGCGGCCTCGTCATCTGGATCGACCGGATGACCGACTGGGAGGGCCGGCTGGTGATCCGCGGCTTCGCGGAGGAGCTGCTCGACCGGCTGCCCAAGGAGGCGGTGGCCGGCCCGCCGCGCGCGGACTGGGGCTCGCGCGACGCGGCGACGGCGGCATGGTGGCAGCTCCGCACCGCTGCCTTCCACGGCATCGTGACGCATTCCCCGACCTGCGACCCGGAATGGCTGAAGGCGGCGAGCCTCGACCTGCTTCTTGAATCCGGCGCGCATCCGATCTTCCACGCCTGGGGCGCGCAGCCGGTGATCGGCGAGGACAACGTGGTGGTGGGCGCGATCTTCGAGAGCAAGCAGGGCCGCCGCGCCGTGCTCGCGAAGGTGACGGTGGACGCAACCGGCGACGGCGACCTGTTCGCCCGCGCCGGCGCGGCCTTCGCCGACGACATCGACGCTGGCGACATCCACCACTGCATGAACACCGCCTGGCTGTTCGGCGGCGTGGACATGCCGCGCTACCTGCGCTGGCGCGCCGAGGCGCCGGCCGAGTTCTCCGAATTCATGCGCCGCGGCAAGGAGGCGATGCGGTTCTTCGACAAGGCCTTCGTCTCCTGGCGCGACGACGTCGCGCTGTTCCTCGGCCCGCGGCTCGCGGGCTTCTCGGCGCTCGAGGTCGAGGACCTCTCGGAGGTCGAGGTGCGCAGCCACCGCCTGATGGTCGAGCATCTGCGCTTCTACCGCGCGCACTGCCCGGGCTTCGAGAATGCCTTCCTGATGCTTTCCGCTCCGCAGCTCGGCGTGCGCCATGCGCGGCGGCTGAAGGGCGTGGCGAGCGTGACGCGCGCCTGCTGGGATGGGCGCGTGGCGGCAGACGAGATCGGTGTCTCGCCCTCGCTGTCGCCCAAATTCCCGAATGTGAGCGTGCCCTATGGCGCGCTGGTGCCGGCGGCGCTGGATGGGCTGCTCGCGCCGGGGCGGCACCTCTCCTGCGACGCGACCTCGCACTCCTTCCTACGCGAGATCCCGCAATGCTGGCTGACCGGCCAGGCCGCGGGGGTGGCCGCTGCGATCGCGGCGGCGCGCGGCGTGCCGCCACGGGCGGTGGATGTGCGCGAGGTGCAGGCGGCGCTGCGGAAGCAGGGTGCGCATCTGACGACGGAGGACGAGAAGGCGCGGCGGGCGGCGGCGGTGGCCTAGCGCGTATCGCATTCCGCGCTGCCTGGCCCTGGCGGCATCGGCCGCATCGCCGATCTCGCGCGTATAGCTGCACTGCAAGGGCCACGGACCCCGGGCCTGCGAGTCCGCAATGCCGGCCTGCGCCCGCGACGGCACGGCATCGGCTCCGCCCCGCCTGTCGCGCGCGCCGCGAGCGGCCTATATGCGCAGCCCGACGGGAACAGCCATGCCGATTCTTGCCCTCGACGGTTCGCTCGCCCGCTGTTCGGCCGCCGTGCTGGACGCAGAGGGGAGGTGCCTCGCCGCCGCCGCGGCAGAGGCCGAGCGCGGCCATGCCACGCTGCTGCCGACCCTCGCCGCGCGCGTGCTGGGGGAGGCGGGGCTGCCGGCGTCCGCGCTCCGCGCGGTCGCGGTCGGGGTCGGGC
>JADGHI010000077.1 GCA_019689515.1 Acetobacteraceae bacterium
CGCCAGGACACCGCCGGAGGGCATCGCTGCAGCCAGCGAGCTGGCGGGCTCCGGCCGGATCGCACATGGCGGATCTCCGCGCGAAGAACGCCGCAGGCCCAGTCACGATCCCTCGGGCGGCGGATGGCGCGCCACGCAGACCGGACACGCCGCCTGCCGGGAAAGCCGCCGGGACAGATCAGGCCCGGTTCGCGCGCGGGACGGGGGTCGGCGGCCCGCAGCGCCAGGCGGGCCTGTGGGCTGGCTGGGAACCCCTCAGGCCGCCGCGCGCTGGCGCACGCCGAGGCTGTCCAAGGCGCCGCGCATCGCCTCCACCGCCACGCGCATGTCCGCCGGCGTGACGGTGCCGATGCAGCCCACGCGGAAGGTCGGGGCGGTGGTGTTGAAGAAATTGCTGATCAGCACGCCGCGCGCCTTCAGCGCCGCGACGAAGCCCGGCAAGGTGAAGGCCGGATCGGGCGGCTGGTGGACCGTGACGATCACCGGCCCCTGGTGGCGCCACTCCAGATAGGGCGTCAGCCCCAGCGACTGCACGCCCTCGTACAGCACCCGCGCGTTCTCCGCGTAGCGCGCCAGGCGCGCGGGCTGACCGCCCTCCTGCTCGTAGAAGTCGAGCGCGACGCCAAGAGCGCGCAGCACCTGAACCGCAGGCGTGAAGCGGTGCCTGCCCGGGCCGTTGCTCAAGGCGTACTCATGGATCGCCGCGAGGTCGAGCACCCAGGACCCCGCCTGGCCCGCGCAGGCGGTCAGCCGGTCGATACGGGCGACGGCGATGCCGATGCCGGGCATCCCCTCCAGGCACTTGCCGGTGGTAAAGGCCAGCGCGTCGCATTCCGGATGCGCGTCCATCCGGAAGGGCAGCGCTCCGAAGGCCGAGACGGCATCGACGATCAGCCGCCGTCCCGCCGCGCGGACCACGGCGCCGATCGCCTCGGGATCGTTGACGATGCCGCTGCCGGTCTCGCTGTAGACCATCCCGACATGGCCGATCGCCGGATCGGCGGCGAGCGCCGCGGCCACCTCCTCGGCGCGCACGGGGCGCGTGTCCGGCACCTCCAGCGTCACGGGCACGCGCCCGGCCTCGCGCGCCAGCCGCACCATGCGAAGCGCATAGGTGCCGTTCGCCGGGATCAGCACCTTGCCGCCCGCGGGAACGAAGGTGCGCAGGCAGGCCTCGACGACGGCGTGGCCGGCGCCCGTCACCGGCAGGACCGTGTGCTCGCCCGGGGTGCCGCCGGCGATCCGCAGCAGACGCTCGCGCAGCGCCGCGTGTTCCACCCTGAAGTCGTCGTCCCAGGGGGCGATGTCCACCGCCATCGCGGCGCGCACCTCGGGGCGGGTCTGAACAGGGCCAGGGATGAGCAGGAGCATGGGTCCTTCCGTAAGGTTGGGCACGGTGCGCGGTCGGGAGGAGCGATGGCGGCTCGCGCGACGGCGCAATGGTCAGGAGACGGGAACCCCGCCGATCTCGCGCCACAGCTTCTCGTGGATCGCTTCGGCGAAGGCGGCGTAGTCGGGGCAGTGCATGACGAAGGCGCCGGGCCCGCCGATCACCTCGGTGCGGTAGTGCTCGAGCAGTTCCGGCCCCTCCTCGTTCAGCACGGCGAGCGCGTTGATCGTGACGCCGGCGGCGACGCCGATGTCGCGCACCGGCCCGGGCGCGCGGCCCTGGTTGTGCCGCCCGTCGCCCGAGACGTCGAGCACCAGGCGGCGCGCCTCGGCGGGGAAGCGGCCGAGCAAGGCGAGGCCGGCGGCCATGCCCTCGCCCAGCGCGGTGGCGCCGGCGCGGACCAGGCGGGGCGAGGTCTCGATCGCCTCAGCGAGGCCCGCGGCGGTGGCCTCGCCCTCCACGCGGGTCCAAGGCACCACCACCTCCTGCGCGCCGATGCCGGACCAGAGCAGCATCGCCACCGCCACCGCGCCGCGCGGCCCGGCGGTGCAGGCGGCGACGATGCCGGGATCGCGGAACGCCGCGGCATAGCCGCCGAGCATCAGCCCGAACTCGTCGTAGTCCACCGAGGCAGAGGCATCCACGGCGAGGCAAAGGGCGAGGTCCACCGGGTTCACGGCGGCGGAGATAGGGCCGGCCGCGGCCTCGCGCCACGTCCCCTCCGGCGGGCCCTCAGCGGTGGCGCGTGAGCGTGTCGGCGGTGAGCCGCGCGTCGAGCGCGGTCAGGACGTCGGGCGGCAGGCCAAAGCCCCGCAGATGCGCGAACAGCGCCATCACCGCCGGTCGGTTCGCGTTTGCATCCTGGGCATCGGGCAGCCTGTCGTAGCCGGCGAAGCCGGTCGCCTTGCCGATCGTGTAGTAGGTCGCGAGCCGCACCAGCTTGCCGCGCGGCGCGGCGGCGGCGCGTCCGGCCATGGCGCGCTCCACCGTCCGGCCCGCCGCCATGTTGCTCTCGGGCGGGATCGCCAGCATGCGCACATAGGCGAGGCCGTCCAGCGCACCGGCCTTCTTCGGAAAGACGTGGTCGATCTGCACCTCCGCCCCTGCAAGGCCGGGGGCGCCGAGGAAGCGCTTGGCGAAGTTCTCGAAGATCTCGCGATAGCCGGTCTTGGTCGGCGAGAGCCAAAGCTCGGGCTCGCCGCCGGTCGCCCCGGGCACCCACACGAACCCGTCCTCGATCGCCAGGCCGGGGAGGAGCCGGTAGCCGCCCCCAAGGCGGAACGGCGCCACGCGGACGCTGCCGCGGTCCACCGTGGCGAGCATCTCGCGGTCCGAGACGCCGATCCAGGCGGCGTTGCCCGACCCGGCGCAGAATTGCGCGACGAGATTGGCGATCTGGCGCGTGACCCAGGCCGGGCGCATGGCGGTTCCTCCGAGACGTGCAGTGCATCGCGACGATACCGGTCCGAGGCGCCCGGAGGAATCGCGCGCGATGCCATCCCGGCGTGAGGCAGTCCCCGGGCCGGAGACGGACAACCGGCGTGCTCGGACGGGGTTGACCAAGCGCAACGCGTGGGCCGCGCCGATGCGGCAGAACGACACGCGACGAGGCGGCATCGGAGCGGGGCTGGCCAATGGACGAAGGGAATCGGCAGATCGTGGCGGAGCAGGCGATGAAGGAAGCACCGCCTGATGCCGGGCCGGGGCCTCACGCCTCCGGGACCGCGGAGCAGGCGAAGGCGGCGCAACCGCGGCCACAGGCACGCGCACAGCCGCAGGCGGTGCCGGTCGCGCCCAGCGCGGCGGGGGCGCCGCTGCCCAGCTTCGAGACCCTCGACCGCAGCCTTCGCGCGGCGCAGGCGCGCGCGACCCAGGGGATCTCGCCCACCGCCGTCGCGGCGCCCTGGCTGGACTGGGCGGTCCACCTCGCGGGCGCGCCGGGCAAGCAGATGGCGCTGGCCTTGTACGCCCAGACCCTGGCCGCGCGCTACGCCCTCTGGCTCGCCCGCTCGGCCCTTGGCCGGGAGGCCGAGCCGGTCGCCGCGCCCGCCCCCGGGGATTCGCGCTTCGCCGATCCGAGCTGGGGCCTGTTCCCGTTCAACGCCATCGCCCAGGCCCATCTGCTGGCGGAATCCTGGTGGATGGAGGCACTCCGGCACGTGCCGGGCGTCACCCGCCGCCACGAGGAGCAGCTCGGCTTCATGATGCGCCAGATCCTGGACGTCTTCGCGCCGAGCAACCTGCCCTGGGTGAACCCCGCCATCATCGTGCGCACGGCGCAGGAAGGCGGGATGAACCTGGTGCGCGGGGCCGGGAATTGGATCGAGGACCTCGAGCGCGAGCTCGCCGGCAAGCCTCCGGTGGGGGCGGAGCGCTTCGTCATCGGCCGCGACATCGCCGTCACGCCCGGCCGCGTCGTGCTCCGCAACGACCTGATGGAGCTGATCCAGTACGCGCCGGCGACGGAGAGCGTGCACGCCGAGCCGGTGCTGATCGTGCCGGCCTGGATCATGAAGTACTATATCCTGGACCTCAGGCCGGAGAATTCGCTGGTCCGCTGGCTGGTCGAGCGGGGGCACACGGTGTTCATGGTGTCCTGGAAGAACCCGGACGCGCGCGACCGCGAGACGAGCCTCGACGACTACCGCCGCCGCGGGGTGATGGCGGCGCTCGACGCCGTGAGCGCGATCGTGCCGGGGCGGAAGATCCACGCCTGCGGCTACTGCCTGGGCGGCACCATCCTCGCCATCGCCGCGGCGACCATGGCGCGCGACCATGACGACCGGCTCGCTTCCATGACCCTCCTCGCCGCGCAGACCGACTTCGCCGAGGCGGGCGAGCTGATGATGTTCATCGACGAGAACCAGCTCCGCTGGCTCGAGGACCTGATGTGGGACCAGGGCTACCTGGACACCCGCCAGATGGCGGGCGCCTTCCAGATGCTCCGCTCGAACGACCTGGTCTGGTCGCGCATGATCCGCAACTACGTGCTGGGCGAACGCGACACGGTGTCCGACCTGATGGCCTGGAACGCCGATCAGACGCGCATGCCCGCGCGGATGCACGGGGAGTACCTGCGCGGCCTGTTCCTGGAGAACCGCCTCACCGCGGGGCGCTTCGCGGTCGAGGGGCGGGTGATCGCGCTGCGCGACATCCGGGCCCCGATCTTCGCCGTGGGCACGGTGCGCGACCACATCGCGCCCTGGCGGTCGGTGTACAAGGTGAGTCTGTTCAGCGACACCGACGTGACCTTCGCGCTCGTCTCGGGCGGGCACAATGTCGGCATCGTGAGCCCGCCCGTAGGACTGCCCGGACGCAGCTTCCAGCTCATGACGCGCCGGCACGGCGAGCGCTACATGGACCCCGACACCTGGGCCACCGTCGCGCCGCGGCACGAGGGCTCCTGGTGGCCGGCCTGGGAGGCCTGGCTGAGCGCGGCCGGCTCGGGCGAGCGGATCGCGCCGCCGCCGATGGGCGCGCCGGAGCGCGGCCTCGCGCCGCTCGAGCCCGCGCCGGGCACCTATGTCCATATGAAGTGAAGGTCCGGCGGCGTCCCGGCGCGCCGCCGTTGCGTTGGATCAAGGCACGGGCCGCTCGGGCGGCGTCCCATGCCATGGCACGGCCGCGTCACCGCCACGGCGGCGGCATGCATGCGCAGGGAGACCGAAGGCGATGTACGAACGCAGCATGGGCGAGATCGTCCGCGACCAGCGCCCCCTGATGATGGGACCGGACGCCACCGTCGCCGAGGCCTGCGCCGCCATGCACAAGCGGCGCGTCGGCGCGGTGCTGGTGGTGGAGGACGGTGACCGCCTGGCCGGCATCTTCACCGGCCGCGACGCCGTGCGCTGCCTCGCGGAAGACTGCGACGCCAGGCGCACGAAGCTGCGCCAGGTGATGACGCGCAACCCCGTGACACTGGCACCGGGCGCGCATGCGATGGACGCGCTGCGCCTGATGTCCGATGGCGGCTTCCGCCACCTGCCGATCTGCGAGGACAACGGCCGTGTGCGCGGCATCGTCTCGCGCTACGACTTCCGCGCGATGGAGCACGCGCGTTTGGACGAGGAGACGGGCTTCTTCGAGATCCTGCGCTGAGGACGGAGGCGGACGGAGCCGCCCTCCGGCCCCGCCCGGCGGGCTGGCGGCGGCGGCGCAAGCGCTCCGTGGCAACCGCGAAGGGCTCCCGGCCACCCGGGGCGGCTAGCCGCCGGGCCCGTTGCGCCCTAGTCTCGCTCTGTCCGGGAGGAGATCATCGCGGATGCCCGAAAGCCCTGCCGATCCCAAGCTCAGCCTCGGCCCTGCGCCGGACGGAGCGAGCCGCCTGCCGCTCGCCGGCCTGCGCGTCCTCGACCTCACCCTCGCCCGGGCGGGGCCGACCTGCGTGCGCCACCTCGCCGACTGGGGCGCGGACGTCATCCGGGTCGAGCCGCCTGGTGCCAACGACGCCCTCGGCGGGCCGCGCGACAGTTTCGATTTCGTCAACCTGCACCGCAACAAGCGCGCCATCTCGCTCGACCTGAAGAACCCGGCCGGGCACGCGGCCTTCCTGCGCCTCGCGAAGACGGCCGACATCCTGGTCGAGAACATGCGGGTGCAGGTGAAGCACCGGCTGAAGATCGCCTATGACGATCTCAAGCCGCTGAACCCGCGGCTGATCTACGCCTCGATCTCCGGCTTCGGCCAGACCGGCCCCTATTCCACCCGCGGCGGCGTGGACCAGATCGCCCAGGGCATGGGCGGCCTGATGAGCATCACCGGCGAGCCGGGGCGCGGCCCGATGCGCGTCGGCATCCCGATAGACGACCTCACCGCCGGCAACCTGCTTGCGCTCGGCGTCATGCTCGCGCTCTACGAGCGGGAGAAGACCGGCCTCGGGCGCTTCGTGCACACCTCGCTGCTCGAGGCGCAGGTGTTCATGCTGGACTTCCAGGCGACGCGGTGGCTGATGGACGGGCACATCGCGGGCCAGGCCGGCAACGACCATCCGGTGAACATCCCGATGGGCGTGTTCCCCACCGCGGACAAGCCGATCAACATCGCCGCCTCCTCGCCCAAGCTGTGGACGGCATTCTGCCAGGTCCTCGAGAAGCCGGAATGGCTCGAGGTGCCGGAGTGGAAGACCGCCCAGGGACGGAGCAAGGACCGCGCGCGCGTCAACGCGGCGGTGGCCGAGGTGACGAAGACGAAGCCCTCCGAGTACTGGATCGCGAAGCTCGAGGAGGTCGGCATCCCCTGCGGGCCGATCAACAACATCAAGGAAGTGTTCGAGGACCCGCAGGTCCAGCACCTCGGCATGGCGATGCCGATGCGCCACAAGCGGCGCGGCGACATCAAGGTGGTCGCCAACCCGATCAACATCGAGGGACTGGAGACCGGCGTCTATCGCGACGTGCCGGACCTCGGCGAGCACGCCGAGGAGATCCTCACCGAGGCCGGCTTCACACCCGACGAGATCAAGGAACTGCGTGCCTCGGGCGCGCTCGGAGCGGAATGAGAATGGTGCAGGTCACGGAATACGCGGGCGGAAAGATCCTCGCGCAGCGCGAGGAGGGCTTCGGGCGGATCATCTTCAACCAGCCCGAGAAGCGCAACGCCATGTCGGTGGAGATGTGGGACGGCATGGGCGCCGCGCTCGACGCCTTCGCCGACGACGACGGCGTGCGCTGCGTGGTGCTCCAGGGCGCGGGCGACAAGGCCTTCGTCTCCGGCGCCGACATCAGCCAGTTCGAGCAGCGCCGCTCCGACGCCAATGCGCAGAAGGAATACGATCGCCTGACCTCCGGCGGGCGGGCCAAGCTCGCCGGGTTCCGCAAGCCGGTCATCGCCCAGATCCGCGGCTTCTGCATGGGCGGCGGCCTCGGCATCGCGATGTCGGCGGACATCCGCATCGCGTCGGAGGACTCCCAGTTCGGCATCCCCGCGGCGAAGCTCGGCATCGCCTACGGCTTCGACATGGTGCGCAACCTCGTCGCCCTGGTGGGGCCGGCGCACGCCCACATGATCCTGATGACGGGCGAGCGCTTCGACGCGCGCGAGGCGGAACGGATCGGCCTCGTCAACAAGGTCGTGCCGGTGGACCAGCTCGAGGCGACGGTGGCGAAGCTCGCCGCGACCATGGCGGGGAACGCCCCGCTCTCGCTCATCGCGAACAAACTCACGGTGCGGACCGTGCTGCGCGACCCGGAGGAGCGGAACATGGAGGCGATCCGGGCGGCGTATACTGCCTGCTTCGATTCCGCGGACTACCGGGAGGGCCGCCGGGCCTTCATGGAGAAGCGCAAGCCCGTCTTCACCGGGCGCTGAGACGCACCACCGGTGCACATCCCGCCCCTGCTGCGCTTGAGCCCCGGCCGCACCACTTCCGGCCGGGGCGGCGACCGGTTAGCATCAACGCAACAACCCGCCAACGACCCGGCCCCTGCCGGGCGGATTCGCGGGCACAGGATGGCTTCACACGCCTCGGGGAGCGGACGGTCCGAAACCGAATATGGACGCCAGTAGCAGCCTGAACATGGCGGCGCACGCCGTGGCGCACGCCGCAGTGGCGCCTGCCGCCCCGGACGCCGCCCGGCCCTGCACCGGCAGCGGCGGCGACGATGGGGGGGATGCGGAGTGCGCGCCGATCTCGCGCATCGTCGCGGAGGTCGCGGCGCATTGTCCCGGCGATCGCATCACCCTCGGCGAGATGGCGGAGGTGTTCGGCGACCGCGCCTTCGGCCTGCTGATCCTGCTGCTGCTGCTGCCGGCGCTGCTGCCCGGCCTCGCCTCGGTCTTCGGGACGCCGATCCTGATCCTCGGCATCCAGATGGGCCTCGGCATGCGCGTGCCGCGGCTGCCGGGCTTCATCCGCCAGATGAGCATCCGGCGCAGCGACCTGCTGCGGCTCAGCAGCGTCTCGTCGAACGCGCTCAAGCGCATCGAGCGCTACGTGAGGCCCCGCCCTGGCCTGTTCATCTCGCCCTTCGGCGACCGGCTGGTCGGCTGGCTCAGCGCCTATGTCGCGATCATGCTGATCCTGCCCGGTCCGGGCACCAACGGACCGCCCGCCTTCGGCAACATCGTCATGGCGCTCGGCCTGGTCGAACACGACAGCCGCGTGGTGGGGATCGGCGTGGTGCTCACCGTGCTCGGCTGCGCCTTCGCCACCGCCGTGCTCGCGCTGATCTGCTGGTTCGGCTTCGAGGCGCTGCGCTGGCTGTTCTGAGCGGAGGGCCGAGGGAACGCGGATGGAGACCGGCGGAACCGGACAGCGCCTGTTCCTCGAGGACCTCGCCATCGGCCGGCGCTTCGCGGCCGGGCCGGTGCGGATCAGCGTGGAGGACATCCTCGCCTACGCCACGCGCTTCGATCCGCAGCCCTTCCACACCGACCCCACGACCACGGGGCATCCGGTGCTCGGCGGGCATTCCGCGAGCGGCTGGCACACCGCCTCGCTCACCATGCGCATGATCACCGAGGCGCTGCCGCTCGCCTGGGGCGTGGTGGGCGGCGGCGGCGAGATCGCCTGGCCGCGCCCGGTCCGCCCCGGCGACACGCTGCGGATCGAGGCAGAGGTGCTGGAGACCGGCCGCTCGCGCTCCCGGCCCGGCCAGGGCTGGGCGCGGCTGCGCGTCACCACGCTGAACCAGCGCGACGAGCCGGTACAGGTGCTGGTCACGCGGCTCATCGTGCCCTGCCGGCTTCCCGCCCCCGCAACCTCCTGATAGCTTCGCGCTCATGCGCCGGTGGCCCGCAAGGGCTGAAACGGGAACGCGCGAAGCGGCGGTGATGGCCAATGCGCGATCCGCTCGGGGCTGCGCCTTGCGGCGCGCCGCCGTGCCGATCGCCGCGGGCAGCACCGCCGCGAGTCCGCGGCTGCCCCCGCAACTGTAGGCGGCGAGTCCGGCCCCCACCCATGCCATTGCGCTGCCCCATCCGTGCGGCGCGAGAAGGCGGGGGCCGAACGCCGGGTGAAGCGGAATCTCCCGCCTCGCCCGACAGCCGCGAGCCAGGAGACCGGCCGGCGCAGAGCCGTGCCGCGCGCGTCGGGCGGGGTGTACCGGCGCAACGGAGCGATGCGATCGCGCGCGTGCGCGCGCTGTGCCATTCGGGCGCTGCGCGCATGCGGTCGCATCGGCAGGTCGGTGCCATCACGACGCCGCGCCGGGAGGGTGCGGCGCGGGTCGCGCCGACAATCCGCCAGCGGTGACGACGCAAGCCTGCCCGGCCGCCACGAGGAGGCCGGGCGTGTGTCGCCATGCTCGCCGGAGGCCCGCCTAGATGCGCCGTCTGTTCCCCCTGCTCACACTTTCCGCCATCGCCGCCACGTCCAGCGCGGCTGCCCGGGCGCAGGAGGCGCCCGTCGCGACCCTGCCGGAGACCGTCGTCACCGGCACCCGCGCACCACTGCCCACAGCGCGCATTCCAGCCGCCATCAGCGTGATCACGCGACAGGACATCGAGGAGCGCGGCTACCAGTCGCTCGCCGAAGCGGTTGCTGCCGTGCCGGGCCTGCACCTGGTGCAGACCGGCGGGCTCGGGCAGCAGGCCAGCGCCTTCCTGCGCGGCACCGCGGCGCGGCATGTGCGCGTGCTGCTCGACGGCGTGCCGATCGAGGACGCCTCGGACCCGAACGGCGCGTTCGATTTCGGCAACGACCTGCTCGGCGACGTCGAGCGGATCGAGGTGGTGCGCGGCCCGGCCTCCGCCCTCTACGGCTCGGGCGCGCTGGGCGGCGTGGTGAACCGGATCACGCGCCGGGCCCCTCCGGGGCGCGCCTTCGCACCCTTCGGCGAGGTCGCCGCCGGCACCCAGCGGACCCTGCGCACCACGGTCGGCGCCGCGGGCGAGTCCGGCGGGCTCGACTGGATGTTCGCCGGCCAAGTGCTCTCCACGCGCGGCTTCAATGCCACCGCGCCGCGGTTCTTCTCCTCCCTCGGCGAGCGCGACGGGGTCCATGCGGCGGTCTTCACCGTCCGGCTCGGCGCGACGCCGGTCGAGGGCACCCGCTTCGAGGCGCTGCTGCGCTGGCGGGAGACCGTCATCGGCCTCGACGACGTGCCGCGCGACGATCCGAACTACAGCGGGTCGAACCGCAACTGGACGGGCTGGCTGCGCGGCGAGACGCGCCTGCTCGACGGGCGCTGGACCACCGGGCTGCGCCTCGCCGCGACGCATGACCACCGGCGCTTCGTCAATCTGCCGGACGCCGGCAATCCCGCCAGCACCTACGATCTCTACCGCGGCGAGCGGGTGATGATCGACTGGACCAACACTGTCCGCCTCGGCAGCTTCGGGCCGGTGTCGGACGCGCTGCTGGCCTTCGGCGTGACGCAGGAGCAGGAGCGGGCGAACAGCGCTTCGGGCGACCCCGCCTTCCGCACGACGGTCAATGCCTCGCAGCGGAGCCTCGCCGGATATGGCGGGCTGCAATTCCGCCTGTTCGACCGGCTCGACCTCTCCGTCGCGCTGCGCCAGGACGCAACGGAGGACTTCGCCGGCGCGACGAGCTGGCAGGTCGGCGGCGTGCTCGCCCTGCCGGAGATCGCCACACGGCTGCGGGCCTCGGTCGGGACCGCCTTCAAGGCGCCTTCGCTGTTCCAGCGCTTCGGCGCGATCGGCACCTTCTTCCGCGGCAACCCAGACCTGCGCCCGGAGACCTCCTTCGCCTGGGAGGCGGGCGCGGAGACCGACCTGTTCGACGGCCTCGCCACCGTCTCGGCGCTGTACTTCGAGAGCCGGCTCCGTGACCTGATCAATTACGACGCCGCCTTCCGCACGCTGGAGAACGTGGACCGCGCCCGCATCCGCGGCGCCGAGCTCGGGCTGACGTTGCGGCCGGCGCCGTGGCTCTCGACCACCCTCGCCTGGACCATCACCGATGCGCGCGACGCGGAGACGGGCCAGCGTCTGCCGCGCCGGCCGGAGCACGTGGTGAGTGTGACCGCGCGGATCGCGCCGCTGCCGCGCCTGGTCATCGCGCCGGAGATCCTGTTCGTCGGCCGCTCGCCCGAAGCGCCCTTCGCCAGCTACGCCGACGACGGCACGGCCATCCCGACCGCGCAGAGCAACCCGGCGGGCGTCGTGGCGAACCTGACGGCGAGCTGGCTCTGGAGCGATGCCGTGACGCTGTTCGCCGAGGCCCGGAACCTGGGCAACAGCCGCTTCGAGCCGGCGAACGGGTTCGTGGTGCCGGGCCGGAGCGTGCTCGTCGGGGTGCGGGTCGGGCTGTGAC
>JADGHI010000078.1 GCA_019689515.1 Acetobacteraceae bacterium
GGCGCCGACACGTCGCCGGCCGGGGAGGGAAGGGCGTCCATCTCAGCCATCCGCCTCGGCCTCGGTGGCCCGGTCCGCCGTCTCGAAGGCGCCGGCCCGCATCCGCATCCGCCCGGCGGCGGCGGCGAGCGCCCATTCCACCTTGGCGGGGGCGGACCCGTCGAAGGCGTGCAGGCGGATCAGCGGGACGGAATGGCCGGCGCAGGCGAAGTGCGCAGGCTCCGGCAGGCGCGGCACGGATTCGCGGCTCGCCGTACACTCCACCGCGAGGCGCAGCCACGCCGGCTCTGCCACCGGCAGCGCGGTGAACAGCCCGAGGCCGCGCACCTCCAGCATGCCGCGCAGCACCGGGGCGGGCTCAACGCGCAAGGTGGCGCCGGCGCGCGTGCCCTCGCCCGGCGGCGAGGCCGTCGCTGCGTCACCGCTGCCATGCGTCGCCTGCACGGCCTCGATCCGCACCTGGTCGTCGGCCACGAGCTGCCAGCCTGGCCGATCGAGCAGGCGCAGTACGAGGTCGGACTTCCCTGCACCCGGTGGGCCGAGGAACAGCACTGCCTCTCCATCGCGCGCGGCGCAGCTCCCGTGGAGCAACATCCCTGCTGACCTTCGCGTCGAGGGCGGGACTGTGGCAGAAACGCGGCAGGCGGAAAAGCGCCCCGCCGGAACGTGACCTGGCGGCAGTGGTTTCCGGGCGGCGGGCGCTTTCGCCGGCCCGGTCCGGACCGGTGCCCCCGTCCGATCGCCGCGCGGTTGCCCCGCCGCGCGGAGGGTGACAGCCTGCCGCCGCCATGACCCTCGAACGCTCCGACATCGAGGCCGCCGCCCAACGCGTCGGCCCGCATTTGCGCCGCACCCCGGTCCTGCGCCTGCCGGCCGGCGAGGCGGGCGGCCTCGGACTCGACTACCCGGTGGCGCTCAAGCTGGAAGCGCTGCAGGTCACCGGCAGCTTCAAGCCGCGCGGCGCCTTCAACCGGATCCTCGCCGCCGCGACGCTGCCCGCCGACCGGGAGGCCGGCGTGATCGCCGCCTCGGGCGGCAACCACGGCGTGGCGGTGGCCCATGCGGCCCGCGCCCTCGGCCTGCGCGCGGAGATCTTCGTCCCCGAGGCCACGCCGGAGGCCAAGCGCGCGCTGATCGAGGGCCACGGCGCCCGACTCGTCGTCGGCGGCCGCGACTACCAGGCGGCGTTCGAGGCCTGCCAGGCGCGTGCCGCGGAGACCGGCGCGCTGCTGGTGCACGCCTACGACCAGGAGGAGGTGGTCGCCGGCGCCGGCACCCTCGCGCGCGAGCTGGAGGCGGAGGCGCCGGACCTGACCCATGTGCTGGTCGCGGTGGGCGGCGGAGGGCTGCTCGGCGGCATGCTCGCCTGGTATGCCGAGAGCGGCGTGGAGGTCATCGCCGTCGAGCCGAGCAACTGCCCGACCCTGACCTGCGCGATGCTGGCGGGCAAGCCCATGCCGGCGCCGGTCGGCGGCATCGCCGCGGACAGCCTCGGCGCCCGCCGGCTCGGCGGGATCGCCTTCGCGCTGGCGGCGCGCCACCTCTCCCGTGGCGTGGTGGTGGCGGATTCGGCAATCGCCGAGGCGCAGCGGCGGCTCTGGCACGCCTGCCGCGTCGTCGCCGAGCCGGGCGGGGCGACCGCGTTGGCGGCGCTGATCTCGGGCGCCTGGACGCCGCCCGAGGGCGCGCAGGTCGGCGTCGTGATCTGCGGGGCCAACGCCGATCCGGGCAGCGCCGTCGCGGCCTGGCCGGCCGCCTGAGGCAACCCGGCGGGCGGCGCCACCCCGCGCGCCACCCCGTGTCTCCAGCCAAGGTTGACGCGGCGCGTCGGGAGCGCCCAATTCCGGAGCTGGAAACCAACGCAGACCGGAGGGGAGGGCGCCGATGGCCGACAGCGACACGCTGATCGCGGTCAAGCCCGAGATCGCAGCGCAGGCTCATGTGGATGCCGCCCGCTACAGGGCGATGTACGAGGAGGCCGCGCGCGACCCGGACGGCTTCTGGCGCCGGGAGCTGCGTCGCATCGCCTGGATGAAGGAGCCGACGCGGATCAAGGACGTGGACTTCACGGGCGATGTCCGCATCCGCTGGTTCGAGGACGGCGTGCTCAACGCCTCCGTCTCCTGCCTCGACCGCCACATCGAGGCCGGTCGCGGCGACCAGGTCGCGATCATCTGGGAAGGCGACGATCCCGGCACCGACGCCAAGGTCACCTACCGGGAGCTGCACGAGCGCGTCTGCCGCCTCGCCAACGCGCTGAAGGCGCTCGGCGTGAAGAAGGGCGACCGTGTCTGCATCTACCTGCCGATGATCGTCGAGTCGGCGGTCGCCATGCTCGCCTGCGCGCGGATCGGCGCGATCCATTCTGTCGTCTTCGGCGGCTTCTCGCCGGACAGCCTCGCCTCGCGCATCCAGGACAGCGCGTGCAGCGTGCTGATCACGGCGGACGAGGGCCGGCGCGGTGGGCGCACGGTGCCGCTCAAGGCCAATGCCGACGTGGCGCTGGCCTCCTGCCCGTCGATCCGCAACGTGATCGTCGTGCGGCACACCGGCGCCAAGGTGCCGATGCGCGAGGGGCGCGACCTGTGGTGGCACGAGCTCTGCGCGAAGGCCGAGCCGCAATGCGCGCCGGAGCCGATGGGCGCGGAGGACCCGCTGTTCATCCTCTACACCAGCGGCTCCACGGGCCAGCCGAAAGGCGTGCTGCACACGACCGGCGGCTACATGGTCTGGGCCGCCTTCACGCACGAGCTCGTCTTCGACTACCACCCGGGCGATATCTACTGGTGCACCGCCGATGTCGGCTGGGTGACGGGGCACACCTACATCGTCTACGGCCCGCTGGCGAACGGCGCCACCACGCTGATGTTCGAGGGCGTGCCGAGCTGGCCCGACAGCTCCCGCTTCTGGCAGGTGGTGGACAAGCACAAGGTCAACATCTTCTACACCGCGCCGACCGCGATCCGCGCCCTGATGCGCGAGGGCGAGGGGCCGGTGAAGCGGACCAGCCGCACGTCGCTCCGCATCCTCGGCACGGTGGGCGAGCCGATCAACCCCGAGGCCTGGCTCTGGTACTACCGCGTCGTCGGCGACCGGCGCTGCCCGGTGGTGGACACCTGGTGGCAGACCGAGACGGGCGGCATCCTGATCTCGCCGCTCCCCGGCGCGATGCCGCTGAAGCCGGGCTCCGCGACGCAGCCGCTGCCAGGGGTGAAGCCCGGGATCGTGGACGGCGAGGGCCGCCTCCTCGAGGGCGCGGCCGAGGGCAACCTGGTGCTGCTCGACTCCTGGCCGGGCCAGATGCGCACCGTCTTCGGCGACCATGCGCGCTTCGTGCAGACCTACTTCTCGACCTTCCCCGGCATGTACTTCACCGGCGACGGGGCGCGGCGCGACGCAGACGGCTACTACTGGATCACCGGCCGGGTGGACGACGTGATCAACGTCGCCGGCCACCGCATGGGCACGGCCGAGGTCGAGAGCGCGCTGGTGGCGCACCCGAAGGTCGCGGAGGCCGCGGTCGTCGGCATGCCGCACGACATCAAGGGCCAGGGAATCTACGCCTATGTCACGCTGAAGGTCGGCGTGGAGCCCTCCGAGGATCTGCGCAAGGAACTGGTCGCCTGGGTGCGCAAGGAGATCGGGCCAATCGCCACGCCGGACGCGATCCAGTGGGCGCCCGGCCTGCCCAAGACGCGCAGCGGCAAGATCATGCGCCGCATCCTGCGCAAGATCGCGGCCAACGAAACCGAGAATCTTGGCGACACCTCGACGCTCGCCGATCCTGCCGTGGTGTCGGACCTGGTGGCAAACCGGGTGGGCTGACCGCCGCCCCGGCCCGCCGCTTTCACACATGCGGTGGGCCGGGATGGGCCGCCCGCGCAGCGGCGCGGTCTTGTGTCGCCGTCGCGACAGGCGACTTCACCCGTGAGCGGAAAGGCTCGCGAGAGCGTTACGCCGGCCCGTGCGATCGGCCGGCGGCGCCTCTTCCCGTTCGCAGGAAGCTCCAGGGGATGGACGGGGCACCGCGATGAGGCCCGGCTGACGCCTAGCCACGCTCGCCCGCCGCCTCCGCGGCGGGCGGCGAGCCAGGGCCCGCGGTCGGTTCCCTCAGGCCGCCCGTTTCGCGCCCGCCAGCGCCTTCCACACCGCCTCGGGCGTGGCCGGCATGTCCAGGTGCTGCACGCCGTCCTCGGCGAGCGCATCCACCAGCGCGTTGATCACCGCCGGTGGCGAGCCGACCGCCCCGGCCTCGCCCGCGCCCTTAACGCCGAGCGGGTTGGTCTCGCAGGGGATCTCCAGCAGGTCCACATGGATGTCGGGCAGGTCATCGGCGCGCGGCAGCGCGTAGTCCATGAAGCTCGCCGAGAGGAGCTGCCCGCTGTCGGGGTCGTAGACGGTGCGCTCCAGCATCGCCTGGCCCACGCCTTGCGCGACGCCGCCATGCACCTGCCCGCGCGCGATCAGCGGGTTGAGCGCGTGGCCGAAATCGTCGGCCACGACGTAGCGCTGGATGGAGACCTGGCCGGTGTCGGGGTCCACCTCCACCTCGGCGACGTGGCAGCCATTCGGGAAGGTGTGGGCCGGGATCTTCGCTTCCTCCGCCGCGTCGAGCAGGGTCGCGGCCTCGCCGCGCGCCACCTTCTCGCGCTGGACGCGGGCGAGGGTCAGGATGTCCACGGTGCGGTCGGTTCCGGCGACCGTGAAGCGCCCGCCGTCCGCGGTGGAGAACTCGATGTCCGCCACCGCCGCCTCGAGGTGCTCGGAGGCCGCCTGCTTGCCCTTCTCCACCACCGAGGCGGTGGTGGCGAGGATCGCCTGGCCCTCCGAGTAGAGGCTGCGTGCCCCGCCAGTGCCGCCGCCGCTCGGCAGCGAGTCGGAATCGCCCTGCACGACGCGGATCTTCTCGATCGGGATGCCGAGCTCGTGGCTGGTGAGCATGGCGTAGGCGGTCTCGTGCCCCTGGCCCGTGCTCTGGGTGCCGACCACGACCTCCACCATGCCGTCCTCGGCGAAGCGCACCGCGGCCCGCTCGGTCGGGCCGCCGCCGGTCGCCTCAAGGTAGTAGGCGAGGCCGATGCCGCGCCGCTTGCCGCGCCGCGCCGCTTCTGCCCTGCGCGCGGGGAAGCCGGCCCAGTCGGCCCGCGCCAGCGCGGCGTCGAGGACCCGGCGGAAGTCGCCCGAATCGTAGCGCTGTCCCATCGCGGTGACGTAGGGCATGGCGCTCGGCGGCACCATGTTGCGCCGGCGCAGCTCCGCCCGGTCGATGCCGAGTTCGCGCGCGGCGGCGTCGATCAGCCGCTCGACCAGGTAGTTGCTCTCCGGCCGGCCGGCGCCGCGGTAGGCGTCCACCGGGACGGTGTTGGTGAGCACGCCGATGACCCGCGCATGGACGGCCTGGAAGCCGTAGACGCTCGCCAGCACCTTGGTCCCCGCCCCGGTCGGGATGAAGGGCGCGAAGGTCGAGAGGTAGGCGCCCATGTTGGCGTGGTTCTGCGTGCGCAGCGCGAGGAACCGCCCGTCCTTGTCGAGCGCCAGCTCGCCCACCGTGATGTTGTCGCGCCCCTGGGTGTCGGCGAGGAAGGCCTCGGTGCGCTCGGAGGTCCACTTCACCGGGCGCTTCAGGCGGCGCGCGGCGAAGCAGACCAGCACGTGCTCGGGGTAGAGGAAGAGCTTCATGCCGAAGCCGCCGCCGACATCCGGCGTGATCACCCGGAAGCGGTCCTCGGGCAGCTTGAATACCGCCTGGGCGAGCAGGTTGCGGACGAGCCAGGAGCCCTGCGTGTTGGTGTAGAGGGTGAACCGCCCGCCGTTGCCGTCCTTCTCGTCGTAGGTGGCGAGGGCGGCCCGCGCCTCCATGCTGGAGACGATGATGCGGTTGTTGACGACGCGCAGCCGCGTGACGTGCGCGGCCTTCGCGAACAGCTCGTCGGCCTTGGCCTTGTCGCCGGCGTCCCAGTCGAAGCAGACGTTGTTCTTCGCAGCGTCCCAGACCTGCGGCTGGCCGGGCTCCGTCGCGACGGCGAGGTCGGTGATCGCGGGCAGGATCTCGTAGTCCACCTCGATCGCCTCGGCGGCGTCGCGCGCGGCCTTGGAGGTCTCGGCGACGACGAAGGCGACCGGATCGCCGACATGCCGGACGCGGTCCTCGGCGAGCGCGTAGCGCGGCGTCTCGGCGCGCGGCGTGCCATCGGTGTTCTTCAGCGGGACGGTGCAGGGCAGCTCGCCGAGCCCCTCCTCGCGCAGGTCCTTCGCGGTGAAGACGCCGAGCACGCCCGGCAGGGCGGACGCCGCCGCCGTGTCGATCCGCAGGATGCGGGCATGGGCGTGCGGGCTGCGCAGCACCACGCCGTAGGCCTGGCCGGGCAGGGCAATGTCGTCGGTAAAGCGCCCGCGGCCGAGGAGGAGCCTGGGATCCTCGATCCGCCGGACCGGCTGGCTCAATCCGAACTTCGCCATCTTCGCTCGTCCCCCCGCGCTGATGAATTGATCTCCGTCGGACGCATCATCGGCAGGTCCGGCGCCCCCGCCAAGGGGGGCACGGAGAGGTGACGCGCCCCGCCGACCCCGTCGCGCCGCGCGGCGGGCGGCTCATTCGCCCGTGGCGCGTTCCCGCTCCGCCTCCGTCGTCGTCCGCCGCCGGAAGCCGCGCTTGGCCCATTCGCGCGCGGTCTGGAACACCACGTAGAGCATCGGGATGAAGAAGACGCCGATGAGCGAGGCGGCGAGCATGCCCCCGAACACCGGCGTGCCGACCGCGCGGCGGGAGAGCATCGCCGCCCCCTGCGCGACGACGAGCGGCACGAGCCCCAGCACGAAGGCGATCGAGGTCATCATCACCGCGCGGAAGCGCAGCCGGGCCCCGGCCACAGCCGCGTCGCGGATGCCGAGGCCGTCGCGCTCGCGCGCCTCCTTGGCGAATTCCACAATCAGGATGCCGTTCTTCGCCGCCAGCGCGATCAGCACGACGAGGCCGATCTGGGCATAGACGTCGAGGCTCAGCCCGGCGACGAGGATGGCGAGGAACGACCCGAGCCCGCCCACCGTCACCGAGAGCAGGACAGGGACCGGAATGGTCCAGCTCTCGTACAGCGCGACCAGGAAAAGGTAAGCGAAGAGCACGGCGAGACCGACCAGGATCCCGGTCTGCCCCGCGGCCTGCTTCTCCTGGTAGGCCGTGCCGGTCCATTCGTAGCCGTAGCCCACCGGCAGCACGCGCGCGGAGATCTCCTCCATCGCCGCGAGCGCGTCGCCCGAGGAGACGCCCGCGGCAGGCGCGCCGTTGATCAGCACGGAGCGGTAGTTGTTGTAGCGGCTGATGGTCTGCGGGCCGACGACGATGCGCACGTCGGCGAAGGCGCGCAGCGGCACCATCTCGCCGTTGCTGTTGCGCACGTGGATGCGCCAGATGTCGGGTATGTCGTTGCGGTCCGATGCCTCGGCCTGAACGTTGACCTGCCAGGTGCGCCCGAACAGGTTGAAGTCGTTGACGTAGAACCCGCCGAGGGTCGCCTGCAGCGCGCTGAAGATGTCGGCGATGCGCACGCCGAGCGCCTGCGCCTTGTCGCGATCCACGTCGAGATAGAGGCTCGGCGTGGTCGGCGAGAAGGTCGTGAAGACGGCGGAGAGGCGCGGATCCTGGTTGGCGGCGACGATCAGGCCGAGCGCGGTCGCGCCGAGATCGGCGGGATCGCGCCCCTCGAAGTCCTGGAGCTGGTAGTCGAAGCCGCCGCCGGTGCCGAGGCCGATGATCGGCGGGATGTTGAAGGCGAAGACGTTGGCGACCCGGACCTGCTGCGCCGCGCCGAACACCCTCCCGATGGCGGCGAAGACGGAATCCTGCGCCTGCGTCCGGTCCTCGAAGGGCCTCATCTGCGCGACCATGAAGGCCGAGTTGGGCTGCGCGCCCTGGTCGATCAGGCTGAAGCCGACGATCGAGAGGACACGCTCGATCGCCGGGTTCTGCCGCAGGATCGCCTCCACCTGCTCGACCGCGGCGCGGGTGCGCGCGACCGACGCGCCCTGGGGGAGCTGGACCTGGACGAAGAAGGCGCCCTGGTCCTCCTGCGGCAGGAAGCCCTGCGGCGTGCGCTGCGCGAGGCCGAGGATGCCGAAGGCCACCGCGCCGATCAGCACCAGCGACAGCACCGAGACGCGCACCAGGCGTGCCACCACCCAGACATAGCCGTCGCGCACCGCGTCGATGCCGCGCAGCACGTAGCGGATCGGTCCGCGGCGCGGCCCACGGTGCGGCCTCAGCACCAGCGCGCAGAGGGCGGGCGAGAGGGTGAGCGCGTTGACCGCCGAGATCAGCATCGCCACCGAGATCGTCACGGCGAACTGGCGGAACAGCACGCCGGAGATGCCGGGGACGAAGGCGACCGGGACGAAGACCGAGAGGAGAACCAGGGTGATGGCGATGATCGGCGCGGTGATCTCGCCCATCGCCTTGCGCGCCGCCTCGGCTGGCGTGAGGTCGGGGTGCTCCTCCATCACCCGCTCGACGTTCTCGACCACGACGATCGCGTCGTCCACCACGATGCCGATGGCGAGCACGAGGGCGAGGAGGGAGATGGTGTTCGCCGTGTAGCCGACGAGGAGCAGCACCGCGAAGGTGCCGATCAGGCTGACCGGCACGGCGATGGTCGGGATGATCGTCGCGCGCAGGCTGCCGAGGAAGAGGTAGACCACCAGCACGACCAGCACGAAGGCCTCGGCCAGGGTCTTGAGCACCTCGTGGATCGTCTGGGAGACGAAGTCGGAGGTGTCGTACACGACCATGTAGCGCAGCCCCTGCGGGAAGCGCTGCGAGAGCCGGTCGAGCGTGTCGCGCACGGACTGCGCCACCTGCACCGCGTTGGCCCCGGGCGCGAGGTAGACGCCCATGGTCACGGTGGGCCGGCCGTTCAGGCGGCTCTCCGTGTCCATGCTGGCGGCGCCGAGCTCGACCCGCGCCACGTCGCGCAGGCGCAGGACCGAGCCGTCGGGGTTGGCGCGGATGACGATGTCGCCGAACTGCTCAGGCGAGGTGAGGCGCCCCTGGGTCTGGATGTTGAGCTGGAACTGCTGGTCCGGGCCGGTCGGTTGCGACCCGATCCGTCCGACCGCGGCCTGGACGTTCTGCGCCCGGATCGCCGCGATGATGTCCTGCGGCGTGAGGTTGAGGCTGATCAGCCGGTCCACCTCGAACCAGATGCGCATCGAGTAGTCCATCGCGCCGAACAGGTTCACCTGGCCGACGCCGGGCACGCGCGCGAGGGTGTCGATGACGTTGATCGTGGCGTAGTTGGACAGGAACAGCGGGTCGTGCTCGGGATTCTCCGAGTAGAGCGCGAGGAATTGCAGCACGGCGGAGGACTGCTTGCGCACCGTCACGCCGTTGCGCTGCACCTCCTCCGGCAGCCGCGCCATCGCCGCCTGCACCCGGTTGTTGACGTTGACGGTGTTGATGTCCGGGTTACTGCCGAGGGCGAAGGTGATGCTCAGCGTGTAGCTGCCGTCATTGGCGCTGTTCGAGCGCATGTAGAGCATCTGGTCGGCGCCGTTCACCGCGCTCTCGATCGGCTGGGCGACGGTCGCCTCGACCACCGCGGCAGAGGCACCGGGGTAGCGCGTGGTCACCGAGACCTGCGGCGGGACGATGTCCGGGAACTGGCTGACCGGGATGCGCAGGATCGCGATCAGGCCGGCGAGCGTCGTCACGATGGCGATGACGGCGGCAAGCCGCGGGCGCGCGATGAAGACGGAGGAAATCATCGGCCCTCCTCCGAGCCTCAGCCCCGCCGCTCGGTCGCGGCGGCGGGGCTGGGCCCCGGCCGTGGCGCCGCGCCGCCCCCCCCCCCGGCATCCGTCGCCTGCGGGGTGGTCGGAGCGGCAGGGGCAGGGTTGACCGGCTGGCCGGGGCGGACCCGCTGCACGCCCTCGGAGATGACGGTCTCGCCGCCGGAGAGGCCCTCCTCGACCACGGCGAGCTCCGCGCTGGTGCTGCGGCCGAGCTGCACGTTGCGGCGCTCCGCGCGGTTCCCCTCGCCGACGACGAAGACGAAATTGCCGCCCTGGTCCTGCAGCACCGCGGCGCGCGGGATCACGACCGCCAGCACCGGCTCCACCCCCTCGACCGAAACATTGACGAACTGGCCGTCGATCAGCATGCGGCCGGCGGTGAGCCTGCCCTGCTCGGACGGCCCCTCGCGCGGCGGGTTCGGGATCACCGCGCGGACCAGGACCGTGTCGGTGTTGCGGTCCACCTGGATGCCGACGAAGTCGATCCGCCCCGGATGCGGATAGACCGTGCCGTCGGCGAACCGGACGCGCACCAGCACCGCCTCCGTCCCGCCGCGCGCGCTGTAGCGGTTGAACAGCTCCAGGAGCTGGCGCTGGCTGACGTTGAACACCACGTGCATCGGGTCCTGGCTGACGATGGTCGCCAGCGGCTCGGCCTGCGGTCCCACCACGTTGCCAACCGAATAGGTGGACCGGCCGATCCTGCCGTCGATCGGCGCGGTGATTTCGGTGTAGCCGAGGTTGATCTCGGCGACGCGCACCGCCGCCTGGGCGCCTAGCACGCCGGCCGCGGCGGTGCGCTCCTGCGCGATGGCGTTGTCGAGCTGCGCCTGGGTGCCGGCGCCGGTCTGGCGTAGTTCGCGCGCGCGCGCGAGCGCCACGCGGGCGTTCTCCAGCGTCGCCTGGGCCGAGGCGACATTGGCCCGGGCCTGCTCGAGCTGCGCCTCGTAGGGCGCGCGCTCGATGCGGAACAGCGGATCGCCGGTCCTGACCTCCTGGCCTTCCTGGAACAACCGCTCCTGGAGGAAGCCGGTGACGCGGGCGTGCAGGTCCACGCGGTTGATCGCTTCGATGCGGCCGACGAAGTCGGTCCGCTCGGTCACGGGGCGCCGTTCGGCGGTGACGACCCCGACCGCGGGCGGGCCCGCCGCCGCGCCGAGTTGCGCCGTGGCCGGACCTGGGGCCATCAGGCCGGCGGCCGCGAGGGACAGGCAGGCGAGCAGCAGCGCGCGGAGCAAGGTGGCGCGCGCCATGACCGAAGGCATGGCCCGGAATCTCCCAAGCTGTGCCGCGCCCATGTCGCAACGCGATGGAAAAGGTCAAGCACCCCGCGCCCGGCCGGCGCGTAACGCCCGGGCGTGCGGCGCCGCCGTCAGTGCGACAGGAACAGGGCGCGGCGCGCTTCCCGCAGCAGCCGCCGCGTCGTCGAGCCGAGCAGGAGGCTGCGGCTCATCGGTGCGCTCCCTCGTCGGGCCGGCGCGACAGCAGCAGGAAGGCCAGGGTGCACAGCACGAGCGCGAGGATGAAGCTCGCGATCGCCGCGCCGATCCCGCCCACCGCCGCGGCCACGCCCGAGATCGCCTGAAGCGCCGCCGCCCCGCCGAAATAGGCGATGTTCATCGCCGAGAGCGCGCGCCCGGTCTGCTCCGGCTCCACCGCCGCGCGCACCATGGGGAAGGCGAGGACCTGGGCGCCGATGGCCAGGCCGAAGCCGACCAGCAGCACGCCGTCGAGACCCGGCGGGAAGGCCCCGAAC
>JADGHI010000002.1 GCA_019689515.1 Acetobacteraceae bacterium
CCGCGCTGCGGGGCGGCGGCGCGGCGGGCCGGGCCCGGGGCGCATCCTCCGGGCCCGGCGACGCGCTCAGTGGGCGATGCTCCGCGCCGCCTCGGCGTAGCCCACGCGCCGCTCCGGCGGCACCGGGTGGCGACCCGCCACGCGCTCGAGCAGCATCCGCGCATCCTCCACCAAGCCGGCCTTGACCGCGGCGTCGAGGAAGAGCTGCTCAAGCACGTCCTGCTGCGCGTGGCTGCCGCCCATGCGGTGCATGATGCCGAGCGCCGGGCGCATCGCCGCGACAGCGCCCGCGAAGTCGCCGCGCCGGTGCGCCAGCACCGCCTCGCAGACCGGGATCGCCGCGTCGCGCACCACCGCGCCGAGGATGCCGCCCTGGGTCGCGGCGAATTCGCGCATCGCGTCCAGCAGGCGCGCGGCCGCCTGGAAGCGGCCTGTGGCGGAAAGCGCCATCATCCAGTGCGGCAGGGTGAAGGTGGAGAGGCAATCGCCGATCCGCGCCTCCGCCTTGTCGGCGAGCTCCACCCAGCGATCGCCCACCGGCACGCCGCGCAGCTCCAGCCGGAACAGCATCGAGGCGGCGTTCTGCACGTCGATGTAGAGATCGGGCTGCATCTGCGTGACCGGCGAGGCCAGGTCGCGGAAGCGCCGGTCGTACAGGTCCAGCACCGCGTCCCATTCGCGCCGCTCCATGTGGAACATGGCGCGGTGCCACCAGAGGTGGTGCTTGAGGTTGTTGCCGCCCTCCCAGTGCGGCTCCAGCGCCTCGATCCAGGCGATGCCCTCGCCGCGGCGGCCCTGCATCTCGAAGGTGTGAGCAACCGCATGCGCCGCCCAGAGATCGCCGGGGTCGAGCTCGATCGCGGCGCGCCCGGCGGCCTCCGCCACGGTGTAGTTGCCGCACTCCTCGTTGGCGAAGGAGCGGCAGGCGAGAACCGCGCCGAAGCCCGGGATCGCCGGCGACCAGCGGGGCAGCACGCGCTCCACCGCGCCCAGCATCCGCTCCGGCGCGCCGAGCCAGAAGGCGTTGAAGTGGTGCAGGCGGAAGGCGAGGATGTCGTGCGGGTGGTCCGCCAGGATCTCCTCCCAGGTCGCGAGGGCGCGGTCGAGGTCGCCCGCGACCCAATGGCCGAGCGCCGCGGCGTGCGCCTGCTCGCGCCGGGTGGCGCGCGCTGCGGCGCGCTCGGCCCGGCCATGCGCCGCGCGCGCCCGGTCGAGCTGCGCGCTGTTGTAGGCGAGCATGGCGAAGCTGCCGGCGAGCACCTGGGCCATGCCGCATTCCGGATCGGCGGCGAGCAGCGCCTTCAGATGCGCCGAGGCGTCCAGGCGATAGCGCAGATAGGCCGCGATCGTGGCATCGAAGGCTGCGGCGGCCTCCGGCGAGGAGGCGGTGAGTTCCAGTCCCTGGGCGTCGCGCAGCGTCATCTCCGATGGCTCCCTGGCGTCCGACCGACTGACCGGCGGACGGATCGGCGAGCCATCATGCCGCCGGTCGGCGGGGGACGGAAAGGCGCGTTCCGCTGCCATCCCGGCTCGCCGCGCCTCCCCCGCTACGGCGCCCTCATGTTTCGCACACGCTCTCCCTGCAATGCACGACATACGCGGCGCAACTTGCGGAACCCGAATTCCCCTGCCGCGGCATCATCGTGAAACGCGCCTTGCGTATCTCTCTCTGCGTCGGCCGGACAGGCCGTGACCCGAAGAACGAGGAGAGAGACCATGACGAAGTTCCGCAACACCGCGCTGGCCGCCCTGCTGGCACTCGGCACCGCCGCCGGAACGGCGCAGGCTCAGTTCTATGTGGATGCGACGACCATCCCCGGCCAGGCGCCCGGCGCCACGGGCAATGTCGTGGGCGGCGGCGTCGCCACGATGATCGGCGGCGGCGACGACCGCGTCATCGTCTACAGCGCGGGCGGCGCGGGCGCGGGCGGCGGCGCCGTCGTTGCCCAGCCGGGGCGCCTCGCCCGGCTCACGGGCGGCGCCGGCGATGGGCCGCAGGTCGAGTACCTCGCGCCTGCCCCGGCCGGTCGCGGCCGCACCGCGGTGCTGATCGGCGGCGGCGAGGATCGGGAGGTGGTGTATCTCGGCACCACCCGCCCCGACCACGGCTGAAGCCGGTGGCAGACGCGGCTTCCATCCTCCTCCGCTCCGCGCCCCCGCGGAGCGGAGCGAGGCTGTTGGTCGCCGGGACGGGCGACAGGCCGGGATCCCGGTGCTGCCGCACGGCTTCAACGATCTCCTTCGAGGGCGTGATGCGCCACCTGCCGGCCTTGCTGCATGCGTTCGCGCCCTCGATGCGCGGCCATGGCGAGGCGCCTTGCAGCGGAGCGTTCGGAGCGCGTGCGCGGCCTCGTCCTGATCGGCGCCTTCGCGGAGTTCCTGCACAATGCCGAGGTCCGGGCACTCTGGGACGGCGCGGTGGCGACGCTCGCCACCCCGTTCGATCCCGGCTTCGTACACGCGTCCGGGAATCCACCGTGGCGCGCCCCGTGCCGGACGGACTGCTCGACACAGCAGTCGCTGAGAGCCTCAAGAGGCCGGCGCGGATCTGGCACGCGGCGCTCGCCGGGCAGAGCGAGGACGACACCGACCGCCCCCTTCATCACATCCTGGCTGAGCGCGAAGCGGTGGTGCCGCGCGCCGATCAGGACGCGCTGCTCGCTGGCATCCGCGATGCGCGGCTCGTGGTGCACGCGGGCGGCGACCACACGCTGCACTTGGAGGACCCGGTGCAGGTCGCGGCAGAGATCGCCGAATTCGCTACGGCGACAGCCTGAAGGCCCCGCCGCTCAGCTCGTCCCGGTGCTGCCGAAGCCGCCGGTGCCGCGCGCCGTCTCGGGCAGGGCCGCAACCTCGCGCCAGACCGCGCGCGTGACGGGGGCGAGGACCGCCTGGGCGATGCGCATGCCGCGCTCGACGGTGAAGGGCTCGGTGCCGGCGTTGAGCACGATGATCTGCAACTCGCCGCGGTAGTCCTCGTCGATCGTGCCCGGGCTGTTGGGCAGCACGATGCCGTGGCGCAGCGCCAGGCCGGAGCGCGGGCGGACCTGTAGTTCATGGCCAGGCGGGAGGGCGATGCGGAGCCCCGTCGGGATCAGCGCACGCCCGCCGGGCGGGACGGTGACCGGCTCGGCGACCGCGGCGAGCAGGTCCATTCCTGCCGCGCCGGGCGTGGCATAGGAGGGCAGCGGCAGGCCCTCGGCGTGCGGCAGGCGCGTCACCGCGATCTCGGCGGGGGGCGTGCTGGTCATGCGAAGGCCTCCGCGATGCGGGCCGCGAGGCGACGCGCGACTTCCTCCTTTGGCATGCGCGGCCAGTCCTCCACCCCCTGTCCCGTCACCAGGTGCACGGCGTTCTCCTCCCCGCCCATCACGTCGCCGGAGACGTCGTTCGCCACGATCCAGTCGCAGCCCTTGCGCCGGCGCTTCTCGACTGCGTTCGCCACCACCTCCTCGGTCTCGGCGGCGAAGCCGATGACGAGGCGCGGACGCTGCTGATGCGCGGAGAGCGTCGCGAGGATGTCCGGGTTCAGCGCCAGGGCCAGCGGCGGCGGCGGCTGGCCCGGCACCTTCTTCATCTTCTGCCCCGCCACCGCGGCCACGCGCCAGTCCGCCACCGCCGCGGCGCAGACGGCGATGTCGGCGGGCAGCGCCGCCTCGCAGGCGGCGAGCATGTCGCGCGCGCTCTCGACGCGCCGCACGGTGACGCCCGGCGGATCGGGCAAGGCGACGGGGCCCGAGACCAGCGTCACCCGCGCACCGAGGGCGGCGAGCGCGGCGGCGATGGCGTGGCCCTGCTTCCCGGAGGAGCGGTTGGCGATGTAGCGCACCGGGTCGATCGCCTCATGCGTCGGGCCGGAGGTGACGAGGGCATGCCGGCCGGCGAGCGGGCGGGCGCCGGGCGGCGCCAGCAGCGCCTCGATGGCGGCGAGGATCTCGGGCGGCTCGGCGAGGCGGCCGGGGCCGGATTCCGGCTCGGCCATCGGGCCCTCGTTGGGGCCGACGCAATGCACGCCGCGGGCGCGCAGCGTGGCGAGGTTCGCCTGGGTGGCCGGGTGCGCCCACATGGTGGGGTTCATCGCCGGGGCGATCAGGATCGGCCGGTCGGTCGCGAGCAGCACGGTGCTGGCGAGGTCGTCGCACAGGCCGTGCGCCATCTTCGCCATCAGGTCGGCCGAGGCCGGCGCCACCACGACCAGGTCGGGCAGGCGGGCGAGGCGGATGTGGCCGATCTCGGCCTCGGCGGCCCAGAGATCGTCGTGCACCCGCTCCCCCGTGAGGGCAGCCAGCGCCTCCCGGGTGACGAAGCGTGCGCCGGCCGCGGTCAGGATCGCGGTCACGGCAGCCCCGCGGGCGCGCAGCAGACGCACCAGCTCGAGCGCCTTGTAGGCGGCGACGCTCCCGGAGACGACCAGCAGTACGCGCCGCCCCTTCATGGGTTGAGGCCCCTTGCCGCCGGGTCGAAGGCGCGCGCCGAGGCGGTGTCGAACCACGCGCTGGCGTTGCTCTGCCCCGCGCCGTTGAGCGAGAAGAGGCGGCCGAGGCCGGGGATGTAGAGCTGGTCAATGAACAAGTGCGGCGCCTCCGGGGCGACGATGCGCCTCTCGTCCCCTGCCGTGGCGGTGATGCCGGGGCCGGCGAAGGCGCCGATCAGCACGCCGGGGCGGATGCGCACGCTGACCAGCACGTCGCAATCGGTCCAGGCGGCGGGCAGGGCGAGCTGGCGCCGGGCCATCTCCACGAGCGGCACGCCGGCCGTGCGGGCGCGGCCGAGGAGAAGGACCATCCGGTCCTCCTCCATCCACCAGGGCGAATTGAGCAGCGGTTCCAACCCCGGCGCGCCGCTGCCGATGTACCGCCTGGCGGCGAATCGGAACATCCGGTTGTCCTCCGCTAGCGTCACCCGCCGCCGGATCACCAGGCCGCCCGTCCGGGCGTAGCGGAAGCCCTTCGGCGCGTCCGCGTCGGGTTCGGTGACGAGCGTCTTGCCGCGGCCGTGGGAGGCGTTGCGCCACTGGTAGCCCTGGGCTTCGAGCCAGGTGTTCGAATCCTTGAAATAGGCCTCGTTGACCGTCGCGGCAGGCATGCGGGCTCCCAATGGTGCGGCTGTGTTGCGCCAAGCGGCATCATGCCAGGGTTGCGCGTCGGCAGCGACGGTGCCCGAAGCGGGTCAGGCGGCGCAGGGTGCCTCTCCCGTCCGCGGCACGGGAACCGGAGGCGCGGCGGACGCGCTCAGAGCCGCCAGCCCGTGTGGATCGCCACGATGCCGCCGGAGAGGTTGCGGTACGCCACCCGCTCCAGCCCCGCCGCGCGCATCATCGCGGCCAGCGTCTCCTGGTCGGGGAAGGTGCGGATGCTCTCGGCGAGGTATTCGTAGGCAGCGCGATCCTGCGCCACGCGCGCGCCGATCTCCGGCAGCACCTTGAACGACCAGGCGTCGTAGAGCGGCACCAGCGGCGCGATCTCCAGGCGCGAGAATTCCAGGCAGTGGAACCGCCCGCCCGGGCGCAGCACGCGGCGCGCCTCGCGCAGCACCGCATCCTTGTCGGTGCAATTGCGCAGGCCGAAGGCGATTGAGACCTTTTCCACGCAGCGGTCCGGCAGCGGCAGGCGCTCGGCATCGGCGCAGAGGAAGGAGAGGCCGGCGGCGAGGCCGCGCTCCAGCGCCCTCCCCTCCGCCACCTCCAGCATCGCAGGGTTGACGTCGGAGAGGATCACATGGCCCGCGCCGCGTTCCAGCGCACTGAAGGAGATGTCCCCGGTGCCGCCGGCGAGGTCGAGCAGCGTCTCCCGCGCGCTGGCGCCGATCGCGGCGACGAAGGCCCGCTTCCACAGCCGGTGGATGCCGAGCGACATCAGGTCGTTCATCAGGTCGTAGCGCGGGGCCACGCTCTCGAACACCTGGCGGACCAGGCCGGCCTTGGCGGCGCGCGGCACCTCGCGGAAGCCGAAATCGGTGCTATCGGAGGGGCGGCCCTCGGCGGTCGTCATGCGCCGGAACATAGCGCCGCGGGGAGGAAGAGGAACCCTCATGCCGGAACTGCCGGAGGTCGAGACGGTGATGCGCGGGCTCTCCGGCGTCCTGGCCGGGCGGCGTATCGTGCGGGCGGAGGTGCACCGGGAGGGCATGCGCTTCCCCTTCCCGCCCGGCCTCGGGGCGCGGCTCGAGGGCCGGCGCGTGCTCGGCTTCCGGCGGCGCGGGAAGTACATGCTGATGCGGCTCGACGACGGCGAGAGCGTGCTGATCCACCTCGGCATGTCGGGGCGCATGGTGGCGCGGCCCATCGGCGCGCCGCCCGCGCCGCGGCTCGGCCCGCAGGGTCGGGCCTCCGACGCCCGCGGGCACAACCAACCGCCGGGGCTGCACGAGCATCTCGTGATGGAGACTGAAAACGGCATACGAGTCGGCTTCGTCGATCCGCGCCGCTTCGGCTGCGTCGATCTCGTGCCGACGGCGGAGGAGGACCGGCATCGGCTGCTGCGGGGCCTCGGGCCGGAGCCACTCGAGGACAGCTTCACGCCGGAGGTCCTGTCCGACGCGCTCGCCGGAAAGCGCACGCCGATCAAGGCGGCGCTGCTCGACCAGAAGGTGGTGGCCGGGCTCGGCAACATCTATGCCTGCGAGGCGCTGTTCCGCGCCGGGATCTCGCCCCGCCGCTCGGCCCACACCGTCCCGGGCGAGCGCGCCGCGCGGCTGGTGCCGGCGATCAAGGCGGTGCTGACGGAGAGCATCGGCGCCGGCGGGTCCAGCCTGCGCGACTATGTGCGCGCGGACGGCGAGATCGGCGCCTTCCAGGAGCGCTTCGCGGTCTATGACCGCGAGGGCCAGCGCTGCGAACGCTGCCCCGGCCCGCCGGACTGCGACGGCATCCGCCGCATCGTGCAGTCCGGCCGCTCGACCTTCTTCTGTCCGCGCACCCAGCGTTGAGGCACCCGCGCTCCTGGGCTAGACCGGTGCCCGTCCCCCTGAGCAACAAGGACCGACGCGCCATGGCCGAATACGGCATGATCCTGGTCGAGACCCAGGGCAGGGTCGGCGTGATCCGCCTGAACCGCCCCCAGGCGCTCAACGCGCTCTGCGACCAGCTGATGGACGAGCTCGGCCAGGCCCTGCTCGCCTTCGACGCCGACGACGCGATCGGCGCGATCGTGCTGACCGGCAACGAGAAGGCCTTCGCCGCCGGGGCCGACATCAAGGAGATGCGGGACCGCACCTTCCCCGCCGTCTATCGCGACGACTGGATCGGGCAGAAGTGGGAGACGGTGCTGCGGGTGCGCAAGCCCGTGATCGCCGCCGTCGCCGGCTACGCCCTCGGCGGCGGCTGCGAGCTGGCGATGATGTGCGACATCATCCTGGCGGCGGAGAACGCAAAGTTCGGCCAGCCGGAGATCAATCTCGGCGTCATCCCGGGCGCCGGCGGCACGCAGCGCCTGACGCGGGCCGTGGGCAAGGCCAAGGCGATGGAGATGATCCTCACCGGCCGGATGATGGACGCGGCGGAGGCGGAGCGGTCGAACCTCGTCGCCCGCGTGGTGCCGACGGACCAGCTCCTGGCCGAGGCGGTGAAGGTCGGGGAGAGGATCGCCGCCCTCTCCGTCCCCTCCGTGATGATGGCGAAGGAAGCGGTGAATATCGCCTATGAGACGACCCTGCACGAGGGCGTGCGGTTCGAGCGGCGCCTGTTCCTGTCGCTGTTCGCGACCGAGGACCAGAAGGAGGGGATGGCGGCCTTCGCCGAGAAGCGCAAGCCGAGCTTCCGCAACGCGTAACCGGGGGCCGGGCCGTGGCGCCCGGCCGCCTTGACGGAACCGGGGGCGGTGACTAGAATGCCGCCTCCGCCGCGGGCAGGGCCCAAACCGGCCCCGCGCGGCACCCCATTCGAACGGCAACCGGCCCGAAGACCTACCCGGCTTCACCGCCCGTGCGTGGAGATTCTTCATAGCCATGGCGAACACGGCTTCCGCGCGCAAGCGCATCCGCCAGACGGAGAAGCGCACCGCCCGCAACAAGGCGCGGCGCTCGCGCGTGCGCACCTTCCTCCGCAAGGTGGAGCAGGCGATTTCCGGCGGAAACCACACGGCCGCGCAGGAGGCGTTCCGCGCCGCGCAGCCGGAGCTGCACCGCGCCGCGACCAAGGGCGTGCTCCACCGCAACGCGGTGGCGCGCAAGCTCTCGCGTCTGTCGGCGCGCATCAAGGCGCTCGGCCAGGGCGGCGGCGGGGCCGGCGCGACGGCCTGACCGCACGCGAAGCGGTCGGCCAGAAGCCGCATCCCGCGGCGGGCGGCGCGTTCCGCCGTCTGCCGCATCCCTCCCGAAGAACGACGCGGGACACCGCGTGACGCAGCGCCAGGAAGGGCGCTGTGTCTGCCTGCGCGCGTCATTCTGGATCGGCATATTCCACACGCAGTTTAGCGTTGGCGGCACCTTCCCGCCACGATATCGTCCATCACTGTCCAGCGCGCGGTCAGGCCTGTCGCCTTGTGTTGGCGCGCCGGGCAAGCGCGGTCGCCGTCGGATCGTCGCGGCGATGCGGGCGAAGGACGGAAACGCGTCTGACAGGGGTGGCTTGACGCCGCATGGAGAAGCATTCCGGCACCCTCCCCTCCGCCAGGGCCACGGCGACCTCCACGCCCGCCGCGATGAGTGCCGAGCGGCAACTGGCGGAAGCGTGGGCACGCGTTCGCGGGCGCCTGCGCGATGAGGTCGGGGAGGTCGAGTACCGCACCTGGCTCCGCCAGATGACGCTCGCCGGCGTCGAGGGCGACGAGGCCATCGTGCAACTCCCGACCCGCTTCCTCCGGGACTGGGTGCGCGGCCACTACGGCGACCGGCTGCGCGCGCTCTGGCAGCAGGAATTCCCGGGCGTGCGCCGCGTCGAGGTGCGCGTCGCGCGGGGCGCTGCCGCAGCGTCGCCATCGGCACCCGCAGGCGCCCGGAAGGATGAGGGCGGTGACGGCGCGGGCCGGGCGGAAGACGGGCGCACCGGCGGCAGCGGCGGCGGACTCGCCGAACCGCTGGCAACGCCCGCGCAGCAGGCCGACGCGCGCACCGCCGCGGGCATGGGCGCTGCCTCGGCGGCCGATGCGCGCGCCATGGAATGGGCGGCGCCGCTCGATGCACGCTTCACCTTCGACAGCTTCGTCGTCGGCAAGCCGAACGAATTCGCCCATGCCTGCGCGCGCCGCGTCGCCGAGCGGCCGGCGAGCCAGGGCTTCAACCCGCTTTTCCTCTACGGCGGCGTCGGCCTCGGCAAGACGCACCTGATGCACGCCATCGCCTGGGCGATCCGCGAGATGCATCCGGCGAAGAGCGTCGCGTACATGAGCGCCGAGAAGTTCATGTACCGCTTCATCGCCGCGCTGCGCAGCCAGTCCACGATGGAGTTCAAGGAATCGCTCCGCTCCGTCGATGTGCTGATGATCGACGACCTGCAATTCCTGATCGGCAAGGACAACACGCAGGAGGAGTTCTTCCACACCTTCAACGCGTTGGTGGACGCCGGCAAGCAGATCGTCGTCAGCGCCGACAAGTCGCCCTCCGACCTCTCGGGGCTGGAGGACCGGCTGCGCACGCGGCTCGGCTGCGGCATGGTGGCCGACATCCACGCCACGACCTACGAGCTGCGCCTCTCCATCCTGGAAGCCAAGGCCGCGGCGGCCGGCGTGCCGGTGCCGCCCAAGGTGCTGGAGTTCCTCGCCCACAAGATCACCTCCAACGTGCGCGAGCTAGAGGGCGCGCTGAACCGGCTGATCGCGCACGCCAACCTGTTCGGCCGTTCCATCACCCTCGAGGGCGCGCAGGAGGTGCTGCATGACATCCTGCGCGCGCATGACCGGCGCGTGACGATCGAGGAGATCCAGAAGCGCGTCGCCGAGCACTACAACATCCGCCTGACGGACATGAGCAGCGCCCGGCGCGCGCGCAACATCGCACGCCCGCGCCAGGTGGCGATGTACCTTGCCAAGCAGCTCACCTCGCGCAGCCTGCCCGAGATCGGCCGGCGCTTCGGCAACCGCGACCACACCACGGTGATGCACGCCGTGAGCCGCGTCGCCGAACTGATGCAGCAGGACGCCGCCTTCGCCGAGGACGTCGAGCTGCTGCGGCGGATGCTTGAGACCTGAGAACCGGCGGGCGAACCGCCTGCGCTGCCGCCTGCCGGCCGGCCGCCCCCGACCGATCCGCCGTGGGCACGCTGCCCTGGCCGACCTCAGCGTGTCGCCCTACCGGGCGACTTCTCTGCCCCCGCTGCGGCTGCTAGAGTGCGCGCCCCGCCGCGCCGGCGGAGGCCGGCGCAGCTCTGCGGGCCCACCGGACGCACGCCAGCGCGACGTGGGATCGGGGAAGCATGGGGAGTCGGGGCGGAATCCCGGCTCCGGCGGCGTCGGGAAGATTCGGGTGCCATGAAGTTCACTGTGGACCGGGCGGTGCTGCTCAAGGCGCTCGCGCATGTGCAGAGCGTGGTCGAGCGCCGCAACACCATCCCCATCCTTGCCAATGTCCTGCTCGAGGCGACCGCGGATGGCACGCTGCGCCTGACCGCGACCGACATGGAGATCGCCATCGTCGAGGAGGTCAAGGACGCGGCCATCGCCCAGCCCGGCCGCACCACCGCGCCGGCCGCCACCCTCTACGACATCGTGCGCAAGCTGCCCGAGGCAGCGAAGATCGAGCTTCAGCACGACGGAGGCGATTCGCCGCTGGCACTGCGCGCCGGCCGCTTCGCGACCTCGCTGATGGTCCTCCCGGTCGAGGACTTCCCCTCCATGACCGAGGGCAAGCTGCCGACCGTCTTCTCGCTCAAGGCCGGCGCGCTGCGCTCGCTGATTGACCGCACGCGCTTCGCTATCAGCACCGAGGAGACGCGCTACTACCTCAACGGCATCTACCTGCACGCGGGCGAGTCGGACGGGACGCCGGTGCTGCGCGCCGTCGCCACCGACGGCCATCGCCTGGCGCGCGTCGAGGAGCCGCTGCCGGACGGCGCCAAGGGCATGCCGGGCGTGATCGTGCCGCGCAAGACGGTGGGCGAGCTGCGCAAG
This sequence comes from Acetobacteraceae bacterium, assembly GCA_019689515.1. Classification (GTDB taxonomy): domain Bacteria; phylum Pseudomonadota; class Alphaproteobacteria; order Acetobacterales; family Acetobacteraceae; genus Caldovatus. The sequence goes on from JADGHI010000002.1 coordinate 11,043, forward strand.
CTCGCCGACGAGGCGCCGGACGAGATCGAGATCCGCCTCTCCGACACCAAGATCCAGTTCCGCATCGGCGCCGTCGCCCTGACCTCCAAGCTGATCGACGGCACCTTCCCCGAGTACGAACGGGTGATCCCGCGCAGCAACGACAAGGTGCTGCGCGTGGACAAGAAGGCGTTCGAGGATGCGGTCAACCGCGTCGCCGCGATCAGCACGGAGCGCTCGCGCCCCGTGAAGCTCTCGCTCGACCGCAACCACCTGCTGCTCTCCGCCGCCTCGCCCGAGCAGGGCCAGGCGCAGGAGGAGCTGGACGGCGAGGTGGTGCGCTACGACAACGGGCCGCTCGAGATCGGCTTCCAGGCCCGCTACCTCACCGACATTACCGGCCTGATCGACGGCGAGGTCGAGTTCCGCTTCGCCGACGGCTCCGCCCCGACCCTGGTGCAGGACGTGGCGAAGGCGGACGCGCTCTTCGTGCTGATGCCAATGCGGGTGTGAGCGGCGCGCGGAAGTCCCGCGCCGCCCCCCGCCGAGGCTTACTCCCTGGGGATTCCCGCCTCCTCGACGATGCGCGCCCATCGCGCGAGCTCGCGCGCGGTGAAGGCGCCGAGTTCCTCTGGCGTGCTGGTCGTCGAGGTCAGGCCCAGACCGGCCATGAAACGCTTCGCCTCCTCGCTCTCGCCGATGGCGACGATCACGCGGTTCAGCCGCTCGACGATCGGCGCCGGGGTGCGCGCCGGCATCCAGACCGCGTTCCAGGAGGCGAAGTCGTAGCCCTCGATGCCGCTCTCCTGCATCGTGGGCACGTCGGGCAGGAGGTCGATCCGCCGCGCCGTGGTGACGGCGAGCGCGCGGATCGTCCCGGCGCGCAGGTGCGGCACCGCGGGGCCGAGGTCCACCACCATGAACTGGATCCGCCCGCCGATCAGATCGGTCATCGCCGCCGGCGTGCCGCGGTAAGTGACTTGCTCGGCCTGGATCCCCGTCGCCTTGGTCAGCAGGTGAGTCCCGCCGAGGCCGCCCGCATTGCCGATGCCGAAGTTGAGCTTCCCCGGGTTAGCCCGCGCGTAGGCGAGAAACTCCTGGAGGTTCCGCGCCGGGAAATCGGCCCGCACCAGCAGCGCCAGGGCGTTGATCGTCAGCATCGAAACCGGGGCGAAGTCGCGAATCGGGTCGAAGCCGGGCTCGCGCAGCACATTCGGATTCGCCGCGTGGGTGGAGACGGTGCCGAAGAACACGGTGTAGCCGTCCGGCGCCGCGCGGGCGGCGGCACGCGTGGCGATCACCCCGTTCGCCCCGCCCATGTTCTCGACCGGGAAGGGCTGGCCGAGGCTACGCGCCAGACGCTCGGAGTAGAAGCGGGCAAGGGTGTCGGTGCCGCTGCCAGCGGGGAACGCGACCAGGATGCGGACCGGCCGCGTCGGCCAGGCGGCTTCCTGTGCCGACGCTCCGGGTGATGCGACGAGCGGAAGCGTCAGCGCGCCGAGCGTGGAAAGGCAACGGCGCCGGGTCAGCGTGCAAGGTGACGTCATGGGCATGGGCGTCCCTCCTCCTTCTGTTGACGGGCGCATCCTGGCAGCGTCAGGCGGGGGCGCACAGACGCCACGACACGACCGGCGCCCGGCCGGCGGGCGTCACTCCACGCTGGGCCGATCACCGGCAGCCAGGCCGCCTGCATTCCCGTCCGCCGGGCCGGCTGCTAAGCAACGACGGTGCTGCCCCACGCCCTGCCTGGACTGCGCCTGACCCGGCTGATGCTGCGCGATTTCCGCAGCTATCCCGCACTGGAGACGACCTTCCGCGGCCGCATCGTCGTCGTCACGGGCGAGAATGGCGCCGGCAAGACGAACCTGCTGGAGGCGATCTCGCTGCTCGGCCCGGGCCGGGGGCTGCGGGGCGCGCGCATGAGCGAGCTCGGCCGCCGCACGCCCGGGGAGCAGCCGCGCCCCTGGGCCGCCGCCGGGCGATTCGAGAACGCCCTTGGCCATTTCGACATCGGCACCGGCACGGCGCCGGCGCAGGAGGGCTGCAGCGGTGGCTCCGACCGGCGCGTCTGGCGGCTCGACAATGCCCCGGTGCGCTCGGCGGGCGAGCTCGCGGAGCGCATCGCCGCGGTCTGGCTGACGCCGCAGATGGACCGGCTGTTCCAGGAGGGCGCCTCCGGCCGCCGCCGCTTCCTCGACCGCCTGGTCTGGGCCCTGGAGCCAAGCCACGCGCGGGAGGTGGCGGCCTACGAGAACGCAATGGCCCAGCGCAACCGGCTGCTCGCGGAGGGAGGCCGCGACCCGTCCTGGCTCGCCGCGCTGGAGGACGCGATGGCGCGCCACGGGGTCGCCGCGGCGGCGGCACGGCGCGGCCTCGTGACGCGCCTCAACGCCGCCCTGGCCGAGGGCGTGACGGGCGCCTTCCCGGCCGCGCGGCTGGACCTGGCCTGCGCCCTCAGCGAGGCCCTCGGGCGCGAGCCGGCACTGGCGGTGGAGGAGCGGCTGCGCGCCGAGCTCGCCGCCGGTCGGCCGCGCGACGCGGCGGCGGGCGGGGCGACGGTGGGGGCGCACCGCGCCGACCTGGCGCTCACCCATCTGCCCAAGGGCCTGCCGGCGGAGCTGTGCTCCACGGGCGAGCAGAAGGCGCTGCTCGTTTCGGTGGTGCTGGCCCATGCCGCGCTGATCGCCGAGGCGCGCGGCTTCGCCCCCCTGCTCCTGCTCGACGAGGTCGCCGCGCATCTCGACGCGCCGCGGCGCGAAGCGCTGTTCGTGGCGCTCGCCTCCCTGCCCGCCCAGGCCTTCCTGACGGGCACGGATTCGGCGCTCTTCGCGCCCCTGCGCGGCATCGCCGAGGGGTTCCGCGCGAGCCCAGGGAATCTTGTTCCAGACGCGGATTTTCCGATGCCGGAATGCGCGTGAATCCCTATATTTGTCAGGCCAATCTGCCCGATTTGAAGAGGAGTTCGCCGCCGGCATGAGCGACGCCGCGCGCGCCCAGGTCCCGCCCGCTTCCGAGGCCCCTGAGGACGACTACACCAGCGCCTCCATCACCGTTCTCCGCGGCCTCGAGGCCGTGCGGAAGCGGCCCGGCATGTACATCGGCGATACCGACGACGGCTCGGGCCTGCACCACATGGCCTTCGAGATCATCGACAACGCGGTGGACGAGGCGCAGGCCGGCTTCGCCACGAGCTGCGAGGTGGTGCTGAACGGCGACGGCTCCATCACCGTGCGCGACGACGGCCGCGGCATCCCGGTGGACATCCACCCGGAGGAGGGCGTCTCCGCCGCCGAGGTCGCGCTGACGCATCTTCACGCCGGCGGCAAGTTCAACCAGAACAGCTACAAGGTTTCGGGCGGCCTGCACGGCGTCGGCGCCTCGGTGGTCAACGCGCTCTCCGAGTGGATGGAGGCGCGCATCTGGCGCCAGGGCCACGAGCACCTGATCCGCTTCGCGCACGGCGAGGTGACGCAGCCCCTCACGGTGATCGGCCCCTCCGGGGACAGGACGGGGACGGAGGTGACGTTCAAGCCCTCCCCCCTCACCTTCTCGCGCACCGAGTTCGACTTCGCCGTGCTCGAACGACGCCTGCGCGAGCTCGCCTTCCTCAACTCCGGCCTGCGCATCGTCCTGCGCGACGAGCGCCACGCGCCGCCGCACGAGGTGGAATTCCACTACGACGGCGGCCTGGTCGCCTTCGTCGAGTGGCTGGACAAGGGCAAGACCCCGCTCTTCCCGCAGCCCATCTCCGTCGTCTCGAAGGACCAGGACGGCATCCGCGTCGAGCTCGCGCTGCGCTGGAACGACAGCTACCACGAGACGATGCTGTGCTTCACCAACAACATCCCGCAGCGCGACGGGGGCACGCACCTCGCGGGCTTCCGCCAGGCGCTGACGCGGGTGGTGGCGAAGTACGCCGAGGGCATCATCACCCGGAAGGACAAGATCTCGCTGACGGGCGAGGACATGCGCGAGGGGCTGACCGCGGTGCTCTCGGTCAAGGTCCCGGACCCGAAATTCAGCAGCCAGACCAAGGACAAGCTCGTCTCCTCCGAGGTCCAGCCGGTGGTGCAGGCGGCGGTCGCGGACGCGCTCGCGCACTGGTTCGAGACGCACCCGAAGGAGACCAAGGACGTCGTCGGCAAGATCCTCGACGCGGCCGCGGCGCGCGAGGCAGCGCGCAAGGCGCGCGAGCTCACGCGCCGCAAGGGCGTGCTCGACGTCTCCACCCTTCCCGGCAAGCTTGCCGACTGCCAGGAGCGCGACCCGGCGAAGAGCGAGCTCTTCATCGTCGAGGGCGACAGCGCCGGCGGCTCCGCCAAGCAGGGGCGCAACCGCGCCTTCCAGGCGATCCTGCCGCTCAAGGGCAAGATCCTCAATGTCGAGCGCGCGCGCTTCGACAAGATGCTGTCCTCGGCCGAGATCGGCACGCTGATCACCGCGCTCGGCACCGGCATCGGCCGCGGAGAGGCGCAGGAGGGCGGCTTCGACATCAACAAGCTGCGCTACCACCGCATCATCATCATGACCGACGCGGACGTGGACGGCAGCCACATCCGCACCCTTCTGCTGACCTTCTTCTTCCGCCAGATGCCGCAGATCATCGAGCGCGGCCACCTCTACATCGCCCAGCCGCCGCTCTACCGGGCGAAGCGCGGCAATGAGGAGCGTTACCTGAAAGACGACCGGGCGCTGGAGGAATTCCTGCTGGAGAAGGCGCTCGCCGGCGCGCGGCTGCGCCTCGCCGACGGCACCGAGCTCACCGGCGAGGACCTGCGCAACGCGGTCGAAGCGCTGCGCCAGGCGGCCGCGCGCATCCGGCGCCTCGCCGCGATGATTCCCGCGCCGGTGGTCGAGCAGGCGGCGGTGGCGGGCGCGCTCACCCTCGATCCGGCGCGCGCGACCAGCGCGGCGGCGGCGCTGGTCGAGCGCCTCAACGCCCTGGCGCCGGAGGGCGAGCGCCACTGGCACGCGCTGGCCGACGCCGAGGGACTGAAGCTCTGGCGCACCGTGCGCGGCGTGACGGAGCGCCACGCGCTGGACGCCGCCGCGCTGAAGAGCGCGGAGGCCCGCTGGCTCGACGAGCGGCGCGAGCGCCTGGCCCGCGAGTTCGGTATCAGCGGCGCCGCGTCGGCAGTGCTGGTGCTGGACGGCGCGGAACACGCCGTGCACGGCCCGCTCGCGGCCTTCGAGCGCATCCTCCAGCACGGCCGTAGGGGCGTCACCATCTCGCGCTTCAAGGGCCTTGGCGAGATGAACCCGGAGCAGCTCTGGAAGACCACCCTCGACCCCGAGGCGCGCGTGCTGCTCAAGGTGCGCGTCGAGGACGTGGAGGACGCGGAGCAGATCTTCTCCACCCTGATGGGCGACCTGGTGGACCCGCGCCGCGAATTCATCGTGCGCAACGCGCTGAAGGTGGCCAACCTCGACGTCTGACGACGGAGGACGGGCGGCGCTCGGTCATCCGCCTCCGCACATCCGCCCGCTTCGCCTCTCGACGGCGCGCGCTCGCCGCTCCAAACTCCGCCCCGTCAGCGGCCGGCGCGTGCCGTCGCCGCGCGAGGACGGAGGGGAGAGGAGCGCGTATGCTCGAAGTGGAGAAGCCGGCCGACATGGCCGCCTATGTCGGCAAGAAGCTCGGCGTGAGCGAATGGTTCACGGTGGACCAGAAGACCATTGACCTGTTCGCCGAGGCGACCGGCGACCACCAGTGGATCCACGTGGACGTGGAGCGGGCGAAGCGCGAGATGCCGGGCGGCAAGACCATCGCGCACGGCTACCTGACGCTCTCCCTGCTGCCGCGCCTGACGAAGTCGATCTACCAGATCAAGAACCGCTCGCGCGGGATCAATTACGGCTCGAACAAGGTGCGCTTCACGGCGCCGGTCCCGGCCGGCTCGCGCGTCCGCCTGCACCTGACCCTCAAGGCCTGCGAGCCGATCAAGGGCGGGCAGCGCCTGACCTTCGAGAGCTCGATGGAGCTCGAAGGCAGCGATCGGCCGGTCCTGGTCGCCGAGACCTTGTCGCTGGCGTACGACTGAGGCCCCTGCCCTCCCCCGCTGCCGGGGGAGGGCTGAAGGCGGGTGGAGGGCCACAGCGATGGAGCAGCAGCAGTCCGGTGCCACCATGACCGGCGCGGAGTTCCTGGCGCGAAGCATCGCCGCCTCCGGCCAGACGCACGTCTTCTTCGTGGACGCAGTGCTGCGCCGGACGCTGCTCGCGCTGCACGGGCTCGGCGTGCAGGCGGTGCTGGCGCATACCGAGAAGGCCGCGGCCTACATGGCCGACGGTTATGCGCGCGTCTCCGGACGGCCGGGCCTCGTCGCGGCGCAGTCGGTCGGCGCGGCAAACCTCGCGGCCGGGCTGCAGGACGCCTATCTCGCCCGCACGCCGATCCTCGCGATGACGGGCCGGAAGGTGCCGGCGCACCAGCACCGCAACGCCTATCAGGAGGTGGCGCACGCGCCGCTCTTCGCTCCGGTCACCGCCTTCGGGGCCGACGTCGCGGACGCGGCCGACCTGCCGCGCGTGCTGCGCCAGGCCTGGGCGGCCTCGGTCGCCGTGCCGCCGCGCCCCGTGCACCTCGACCTGTTCGGCCTTCAGGCGGAGGTGGTCGAGACCGGCACCGTCGCCGCCACGAAGCCGCTCGACCTCTCCGCCCTGCGCGCGCCCGCCTATCGCGCAGGGCCCGATCTGGCCGCGGTCCGCGCCGCTGCCGCGACGCTGCGCGCGGTGCCGCGTGTCGCCATCGTCGCCGGCGACGGTGCCGCCCTCTCCGGCTGCGGCGCGGAACTGCTGGCGCTGGCCGATGCGCTGGCGGCGCCGCTCGCCACCTCGCTCGGCGCGCGCGGCCTCGTGCCGACGCGGCATCCCCTCTGCATCGGCGTCGTCGGCAGCTACTCCGCCCCACCTGCCAATCGCGTCCTCGACGGCGCGGAGCTGGTGCTGTTCGTCGGTTGCGACACCGGCGACATGCTGACCAACTACTGGCGCGTCCCCCGTCCGGGCACGCGCGTGATCCAGATCGACGCCGATCCGCTGGAGTTCGAGCGCAGCTACGCGACCGAGCACGCGCTGATCGGCGACCCGCGCGCCGTGCTGCGCGCGCTGGCGGCGGAGATCGGCCGCCCGGACCGCGACCGGTCCTACCTCGCCGAGGCGCAGGCGGAACTCGCCGCCTGGCGCCGCGGGATCGCCCCGCGCCTCGCCAGCGACGCCGCGCCGATCGATCCGGCGCGCCTCTGTGCCGAGATCACCGCCGCGCTGCCGGAAGACGGCATCCTCGTCGCCGACACCGGCTATTCCGGCATCTGGACCGGCACGCTGGTGGAGTTGAACGGCACGGGCCAGACCTATCTGCGCGCCGCCGGCTCGCTCGGCTGGTCCTTCCCCGCCGCACTCGGCGCGAAATGCGCCGCGCCGCACCGCAAGGTGGTGTGCTGGAGCGGTGACGGCGCCTTCTACTACCACCTCGCGGAGCTGGAGACCGCCCGGCGGCGCGGCATCGCCGTGGCGGTGGTGGTTAACAACAACTCCGGCTTCGGCCAGGGCTGGCCGAATCTGCGGCGGCTGGCCGGGAACCGCCCCGACGCGGCGGAGGCGCTGCTGCGCTTCGGCCCGACCGACTTCACCGCGGTCGCGCGAAGCTTCGGCCTGCGCGGGATCCGGGTCGAGCGCGCGGAGCAGATCGCGCCCGCGCTGCGCGAGGCCATCGCCGCCGACGAAACGGTCGTCGTGGACGACGTCACCGACATCGAGGCCCGCGCGCCCGAAGCCTGGGCGCCGCCTTCGTAGCGGAGGCCATTCCTCGCAGCTGGACGCGCGCGCTCGCCGAGGCGGCGGAAGTGACCCCCGGCGCCTCGGACGGCGAAATTTGGCACGAGCCGCCTTCCGGACCGACCGATCGTCCCAATCGCTCCATGGCACTGCGCCGACCTGGCGGCGCTGATGCCTCAACTTGCGGCTCCGCGCGACGCGGCCATCCGGCAATTCGACTGCCACGCCAAGCAATCGGCCGGAAACCGGAACCAAATCCAAAGAAAACTTAGCGACTCCGCTTCAATACGCACCAACAACGTAATATGTTTTGCGGTAACGTTCTTACGAAGCACGTCGTCGCTGAATCCGCGCCATGTTTTTGTTTGAAAGAACTTGAATTCAACATTCCATATTGCGGATTGCATTTCGCGAAATTTTGGAGAATGGGGGGATCAGTCTGCCATGGGCGCTGGATTTTCAGGGGACTCACGGGCGACGTTGTGATCGGCCTCGGCTGGCTGGGTGACGGCCCCGCCGATCTCCCGGACATCCGCATCCTTCATCGTCGCCTCCCCCTCAATCGCCCGCTGCGCAGAGCGCATGCCCGAGCACCGCTGCGCCTCGGTCTCGCCGGAGGCGGGACTGGCCTGTCCCCGTTCTGCGATGAGCACATTCCGCGGACTTGCGAATGATCCGGGATGCAGAGATGGGTCCGCATGGCTCATCGCGCACGCGCGGGAACGCCGCGGCGGCCGCCAGTGGAGGTCGACGACGCATCCGCCGCTACCGGGCGCCTCCCGCTCACGGACGCTCCACGGCCGCGGCGAGTCGGCGGGCCTCAGCCTCAGTCCAGTGCCGCGTGAGCGCTGCCGCCGCTGCCGCCACCGCCCGTGCCCACGGGGCGCGCGGGCCGGCGCATCAGCAGGACCAGCACTGCGGTCGGGATCGAGAGCAGCAGCAGCAGCTTGAAATCATTCGCATAGGCCATGATCTGCGCCTGGCGCGTCACCTCCTCGTTCAGCAGCGCGGCGCCCGCGCCGGTGGAGGGATCCCAGAACCGCGCCACGCCGGGCAGCTCCATCATCCGGTTCAGCGGCGAGACTGCGCTGGCGATCTCCGCATGCAGCACCTGGGTGTCACGTTGCAGCACCGCGATGGTCACCGAGATGCCGATCGCGCTGCCGATGTTGCGGACGAGGCTGGTCAGCGCCGTGCCGTCGGTGCGCAGCTCCGGCGGAAGGGTAGCGAAGGCCACCACCTGGAGCGGGATGAAGATGAAGCCGAGCCCGAAGCCCTGCGCCGCGGTGACCATCATGAGGTGCCAGCGGCTCACATCGGGCGTCCACCCCGTCATGTCGTAGAGCGACCACGCCACGATCGCGACCCCCACCAGCATCACGGCGCGCGGGTCCGCCCGGTCGGCCAGGCGGCCGGCGACCGTCATCGCCACCATGGTGCCGACGCCGCGCGGCGCCAGCAGCAGGCCGGAGTCGAACACCGGGTAGCCGCCCAGCGTCTGCAGGTAGGGCGCGAGCAGCGCCGCGGTGGAGAACAGGATCGCCCCCACCACGAACATCATCAGGCAGCCCGACAGGAAGTTGCGGTCCCTGAAGATCCGCGGCGGGATGAACGGCCGCTCCGCCGTCGCGAGGTGGACGGCGAAGAGGTAGAGGCCGAGCACGCCGAGCCCGGCCTCGACGACGATCTCGGTCGAGCCGAACCAGTCCTTCGACTCGCCGCGGTCCAGCATCAGCTGCAGCGCGCCGACCCCGAGGCTGAGCACCGCGAAGCCGATCCAGTCGAAGCCCCGCGCCGCCGGCCGCCCCTCCTCCCGCATGAACAGGCTGAGGCCGAGGAAGGCGAGCACGCCGACCGGCAGGTTGACGTAGAACACCCATCGCCAGTTGTAGAACTCGGTCAGCCAGCCGCCGAGGGTGGGGCCGAGGATCGGGCCCAGCATGACCCCCATGCCCCAGACCGCCATCGCGGAACCGCGCCGCGCCGGCGGGTAGATGTCGAGCATGGTGGACTGAGACAGCGGCACCAGCGCCGCGCCGAAGGCGCCCTGCAGCAGGCGGAACACCACCATCTGTTCCAGCGACTGCGCCGCGCCGCACAGCACCGAGGCCGCCGTGAACCCGCCGACCGAAACCAGGAAGATCCGCTTGCGCCCGAACCGCGCGGCGAGCCAGCCCACAGGCGAGGTCATGATCGCCGCCGCCACGATGTAGGAGGTGAGGACCCAGGTGATCTGCTCCGGCGTGGCCGAGAGCGTGCCCTGCATGTAGGGCAGCGCCACATTGGCGATGGTGCCGTCGAGCGCCTGCATCAGCGTCGCCGCCATGGCGCAGACGGTGATGAGGCCGCGATGCGGCACCTCCAGGGCCGCCCCGGATGCCGCCGCCGCGGTGGGGGTCGTGGGGGTCGCCATGGCCGGGCCGGCGCTCGTCAGAACAGGTCCGCCAGGGTCCGCTGGTGGCCGGTGTCAATGGTGGCGACCACGCTCATGCCGGCGCGCAGCGGCGGCGCGTCCGCTTCCGGCTCGACCCGCACGCGGACCGGGACGCGCTGCACCACCTTTACCCAGTTGCCGGAGGTATTCTGCGGCGGCAGCACAGAGAACTGCGCGCCGGTCGCCGGGCTGATCGTCTCCACCACGCCGTGCCAAGTCCGCCCCGGATAGGCATCAACCGTGAAGGACACGGGATCGCCCGGCTTCACCCAAGTGAGCTCGGTCTCCTTCGGATTGACCTCCACCCAGACCTGGCCGGTGCCGACGAGGCCGAAGGCGGGCGTGCCCGCCGCCAGATACTGGCCCGGCTGGAGGGACGCGACGCGGGTCACCACGCCATCGAAGGGCGCGCGGACCACCGAGCGCTCCAGCCGCCGCCGCGCCTCGGCCAGTTCCGCCGCGGCCTGCTGGTGGTCGGGGTGGTCCTCCGGCGCGACCTCCGGATTGCCGCCGAGGCGCGCGAGCTGCACCTGCGCCTGCTGCCGCAGCGCCTCGAGCTGCTGCTCCGCCTGCTGGAGCTGGAAGCGCGCCTGGTCGTAGTCGGCGCGGGAGACGGCATTGGTGCGGACGAGGTCAGCGTAGCGGTCGAAGCGCGACTGCGCCAGCCGCACGGCCGCCTCCTGCGCGGCGACATCGCGCAGCATGCGCCGGTAGTCCTGCTTCATCGCCTCGATCGCGAGGTCGGTCTGGCGCAGCCTGGCCTCCGCCGCCGCGACGGCGAAGCGGAAGGGCGCAGCGTCAAGGCGGAACAGCACCTGGCCGGCCCGCACCTGCTGCCCCTCGCGTACCGGGACCTCCTGCACGATCCCGGGGACGTCCGTGGAGACCATGAGCAGGTCGGCATGGACATAGGCGTTGTCGGAAGAGACGTAGCGCCCGCCCGTGAGCCAGGCCCAGCCGCCGACCAGGGCGGCGAGCAGCACGCCGGCGAGCATCAGCCCGACGCGGAGGCGGCGGCGCCGGCGATCACGGTCGGGGCGGACGGGGATCGTGCGGTCGCCGGAATCGGCGCCGGCACGCGCGGCGGTCTGGACCGAGCCTTCAGGCATGGGGTGTGCCGGGCGGCCTCAGGCCGCCTCCTCCCGAGTGCGGATGCCGGCCAGCAGATTGGCCTTCATGCGGAGCAATGCCTCGACCACCCCTTCGACGACGGCGGGCTCGAGGCCGGCGGTGATCTCCTCGTGCAGCGCGGCGCGATAGTCCGCGATCTGGCGCAGGACGACGGAGGCAGCGGGCGTGAGGTACAGGCGCCAGACGCGCCGGTCGGCGGGATCGGCCCGGCGCTCGACGAGGCCCCGGGCCTGCAGACGATCCAGGAGGCGGGCGACCGTGATCGGCTCCACCTCCAGCAGGGCGGCGAGGTCCTTCTGCGTCAGGCCGTCCTGCCGTTCCAGGCGGGCGAGGATGGCCCACTGGGCGCGGGTCATCCCGCCTTCCCGGGCCTGCCGGTCCGCATGGGTGCGCACGAGGCGCCCGACATCGGCGAGCAGGAACAGGAGGTCGCGATCGAGGTGGTGGGGCATGAGGGGCAGAAGATAAGCAACGTTATCATCAGCTTCAATTGCCCCAATGGGCCAAGCGGCCCGCGGTTCCGAGCCGTCCGGACAGACTCGCAAAGATGGACGGATCGACATCCTGGCGCAGAGGTGTCGAGTGCATGCCGGCGCGCCCCGTTCTCGTGGGGAATCATCCGGTCTCGTCTTCATTCCGCATTCGTTCTCTGAGCCGTGATGCAGCAAGCAGTGGGCGCGGAGTCTGCGCGTGGCTCAGCGACGCTCCCTGACCTGCTTGCGTCGCTTGGTGCTGCGCCCCCCAGCATTCGACCGATTGCCGAGCCGACGAGGCGGCCGTGTCTGGGCTGTCCTCCCTCGATGACCTGCCTGGCTTCAGCAGACGAGGCGGGCACGTGCCATCCCGTCCAGGCCCTCATGCCGCGGCCGGCTGGCCACCTGGTCAGCTCTTCGCCATGACAGCCCGCTGCGGCCCGCCCGGCGCGATGCGGCGGCATCCGGTGCCGCTCCCCGGCATCCATCCCGCACAGAGGCCGCCAGGCCCTTCCTCTGTACCGTTCCAGGGCGAACCATGGCGCCCGACGACGCCCAATATCCCGGCAAGGTCACGGAACATGAATCTCGCCCGTTTCCCCCGCATCCGCCTCGGCCACCTCCCCACGCCGCTGGAGCCGATGGAGAATCTCTCGAAGCACCTCGGGGGGCCCAGGCTGTGGATCAAGCGGGACGACTGCACCGGTCTCTCCACCGGCGGCAACAAGACCCGCAAGCTGGAATACCTGATGGCCGACGCGCGCGCGCAGGGCGCGGACACGGTCATCACCCAGGGCGCCACCCAGTCCAACCACGCCCGCCAGACCGCCGCCGCCGCCGCAAAGCTTGGCTTCGCCTGCTACATCCTGCTCGAGGACCGGACGGGCTACACGGATCCCGCCTACACCCAGTCCGGCAACGTCATGCTGGACAAGCTGCACGGCGCCACCGTCTCCCGCCGCCCCGGCGGCGCGGACATGCAGGCGGAGATGGAGGCGCTCGCCGAGGAACTGCGGAAGGCCGGCAAGCGCCCCTACGTCATCCCCGGTGGCGGCTCCAACCCGGTGGGCGCCCTCGGCTATGTCGGCGCCGCGCTGGAACTGGTGGCCCAGGCTGCCGCCATGGATCTGCGGATCGACCACGTGGTTCATGCCACCGGAAGCGCCGGCACCCAGGCCGGGCTGGTGACCGGCTTGGTCGCGCTGAACAGCGGGATCCCCGTGCTCGGCATCGGCGTCCGCGCGCCGCGCGAACGGCAGGAGGCCAATGTCCTCGCCCTGGCGCAGCGCACGGCCGAGCATCTCGGCCTTCCCGCCAGCACGGTGCGCGCGGAGCACGTCCGGGCGAATTGCGACTATGTCGGCCAGGGCTACGGCATCCCGACCGAGGGCATGGTGGAGGCGGTGAAGCTGGTGGCGGAGAAGGAGGGCATCCTCCTCGACCCCGTCTATTCCGGGAAGGCCATGGCCGGGCTGATCGACCTGATCGGCAAGGGCTACTTCAAGCCGGAAGAGAACGTGGTCTTCCTCCACACCGGTGGATCGGTGGGCCTCTTCGGCTACCCCGACGCCTTCGGCCTTCCCGCCGACGCGGCCTGACTCAGGCCACTCACCATCGGGGCGCCAAGGCCCGGGGCAACCGAAGCCACCGAAACGCCTGGCGCCCCGCTGTGCGACGGAACGGACAACCCGGACCTTTGCGTTCCACCTGGCGGGCGCGAAGCGGCTGGAGCCTGGCCGCTGGAATTGCGTCCTGCTGCCCGCGAGGAGGTGCCTCGCTGCCATCTCGTACCTGCGGCGTGCCTTCGATCGGACAGCCGCAACGTGCGTCGGCAACGGGACCAAGATCCAGCGAGACCTGCGGCTTCGCCCGATGGCGCAGGCGTTGTCCGATTGAGTCCCCGCCGGCGCAGCTTTGACGCCGTGCCGTCGTCGCAGCGCCCCAAATCCTGCGCTTCCTCACCTCCGTTGCGGTGTCTTGCCGGCCACGGGCCGCCCTGCACGACGGGGGACGATCGACTTCGCCGCCTCGCCGAACCTTGCCCCCTGCTTCCTGCGGGTCCGCAGCCCCGGGAGCAACGGCATCTGCAAGGCCTTCGCGAAGACTTCCTACGCGACTACGCCCGGCTGAATCCAAGGCCCGACGCCATCTCCGTCCCCACCGGCAGCGCCCCACTTGGTTCGAGGGCGGCTTACCCGATGCAGTCGTCCCCCTGGGTTCATTGCCCAGCGATCGTGCAGCCTCACCGAGTGTCCGGTCTGATGAGGTGCACTCCACCCCCCTTCCACGCCCGGCCTGCCGTCCCGGCCCAGCCGCGCCGTCCGCAGTGGCCCGATCTGCGGACCACAGTGTCAATAGACGAGAAAACTCGGCCGCAGGGCATTGTGGGGAGCTGCTGGCGAGAATGGGATATTACCCCACGGGACTTAACGCCTTGCTTCTGCAGCGGCCTTAGCCTGCTCTGTTGCGGCATTCCAGGCTCGGATTGGAACGGCTGTCGGAGCACCCTGTGAGTCGGATTAGCCTGGTGCTTGCGCCCTCGCGGTCACGCCGGCGAAGGGCAACGCGCCGAGCGCCCGCAGCAGCGTCCGGCGCAGCGTCTCATCGCTCATCGTCCTTCTCCGCTGCCCCAAGGCCCTTCAGGGCATCTGCAGGCCACCGTTCACCTCGACCACCTGCCCGGTGATGAACCCCGCCATCTCATCGGAAGCGAGGAAAAGGTACGCCCCGACGCATTCCTCGACCGTGCCGATGCGCCGCATCGGAGTCAGACGAATCGAGGCCTCAAGTTGGTGGGCGGGCATGGTCGCGGCCTGGTCGGGTTTGCCGATGACCCCGGGCGCCACGGCATTGACACGGATTCCATACCGAGCGACTTCCTTCGCCAGTCCGCGCGTGAAGGTCGACACGAACGCTTTTGACGCTGCGTAGAGCGTCGACTTGCTTCCCCCGCCGCTCCGAGCGGCGAGGGATGTCGTTGAAATGATGGAGCCTCTGCCCCGCGCCTCCATGAACGGCAGGGCAGCCCGCGAGCAGGCAAAGACCGACCGCGCGTTCAGATTCACGATCTCGTCGTAGAGCGCGTCGTCGATATCCCGGAGGGGATGCCGCTTCACGACGCCGCCGGCGTTGTTGACCAGCACGTCCAGCCCTCCCAGGGCGTCGTGGGCCTCCTTGACCAGCCTTGTGCAAGCCTCGACGGACCGGACATCGGCCCGCAGCGCGACGGCCTCTCCGCCGGCGGCCTGGATCTCCTTGACGACCGCCATGGCCTCCTGCTCGCTGGAATTGTAGTGCACGACGACCCGGGCGCCCTGCGCGGCGAAACCTTTCGCAACCGCGGCCCCGATGCCGGTGGATGAACCGGTGACGAGGACCGCCTTTCCCTCCAGGTCTGTGATCCGCACTTCTCGGTCTCCTCCGTCTAGAGCTGTATCCAGCCACTCCGCGCGCGTCAGGCTTACCCTGCCAATGGAGCCGTCCGTCGAGGCCCAGGAGCATCGGGCGGCGCGGCGGTCGTGCCGCGCACCACAAGTTCGAGGGGGAGCTCCGCGGGGATGCTGAACTTCCGGCCGTCGATGCGGGCCAACAGATAGTCGGCGGCGAGCGCGCCGATCGCATGCTTGGGCGTCCTGACCGTCGTCAGTGGCGGATTGAGGTGCGCGGCGATCTCCAGGTCGCCGACCCCCACGATCGACATCTGCCCCGGCACGTCGATGCCCTGCGCCTGGGCCTCCAGCACCAGCCCGAGCGCAACGACGTCGTTGTTCGCGATCAACGCGGTGGGGATCGGTCCGCTCCGCTGAATTCGCCGGAAGGCCTCTCGGGCAGCCTCGATCCGGTATTCGGTGGAGGTCATGCGCCACTCCGGAAGCGGAATCCCGTGCCGCCGAAGCGCGCTGCGAATGCCGTCAACGCGGGCGATGACGCGGTCGTTGTGGCGGGTCAGACCGGCGACTACGCCGATCTCCCGGTGTCCAAGGCCGACAAGGTGGTCCACAACGAGGAGTGCGAGTGCCGCGTTGGAATAGCCGATCGTCGGGTGCTCGCTCGCCCGCGCGGGCGCCCAGGTCTGGACGAAGGGAACCGAGGCGCGCCGCAGGAGCTTGCAAAGATCCCTGCTGTGCGTCACGCCGACGAGCATCAGGCCGTCGACACCGCGCTCGATCATGGTGCGGACGCTGCGGTACTCGAGATCCTCGTCGTAGCCGAAGGTAGCGAGCAGCATCGTGTAGCCCCGCTGATCCAGGCGGTTCTGGAACGCCTCGATGGCGCCCGAAAAGATCGTGTTCGACAGGTTGGGGACGACGACGCCCAGCGCGTGGGAGCGCCTCGACGCCAGGGCCCGCGCCGCGCCGTGCGCGATATAGCCCAGCCTCTTGGTCGCCTTGAGGACCCTTTCCCGCAGCTCCTCGCTCACCTGGGACGGATGGTTCAGGACGCGCGACACAGTTGCCGCGGAGACCTTGGTCGCCTGCGCGACGTCCTGAATTCTGACCTTGGAGCGCCTGGCCGTGCTCACTCGGCTCGCGGGCGATGGGCCAGGCCTCACCGGGCGCGCCATGCCGTCCCCAAGCCCATCAGTTGGCGGGGGTACGGAGGTGGCACGCCACGCTGTGTCCCGAGGAATCGCCCAGCAGCGCAGGCTCCTCCTCGCGGCAGCGCGCAACGGCGATGGGGCAACGCGTATGAAAACGGCATCCCGATGGGGGATTGATCGGGCTCGGAACATCACCCTTGAGGACAACGCGCCTGCGGCGCATCCGCGGGTGGGAAACCGGAACTGCAGCCAGGAGCGCCTCGGTGTAGGGATGTCGGGGCTCTGCGAAGAGCATGTCGCGCGGCGCGGTCTCGACGATCTTGCCGAGGTACATGACGGCGACCCGGTGGCTGATGTGCTCCACCACGCCGAGGTCGTGCGCGATGAAGAGGTAGCTGAGCCCGTACTCCTCCTGCAGGTCCATCAGCAGGTTGATGACCTGGGCCTGGACCGACACGTCGAGTGCCGAGACAGGTTCGTCGGCAATGACGACGCTCGGCCCGAGGGCCAGAGCGCGCGCGATGCCGAGGCGCTGCCTCTGGCCGCCGGAGAACTCGTGCGGATAGTTGTTGCGCTGGTCCGGGCGCAGGCCGACCCGGGCGAAGAGCGCCGCGACGCGCTCCTGCTGCTCCGCCCGTGTACCGATGCCGAAGTTGATGAGCGGCTCCTGGACGATCTCTCCCGCCGTCATGCGGGGGTTGAGCGAGGAGTAGGGGTCCTGGAAGATCACCTGCATCTTTCGCCGCTTGGCGATGAGCGCGGATCGGCTGAGGGAGGTGATGTCCTCGCCCTCCAGCACGATCCGCCCGGCGGTCGGCTCCACAAGCCGAAGGACGGCCTTTCCCACCGTGGACTTCCCACAGCCACTCTCACCGACCAGGCCGAGCGTCTCCCCTGGTGCGATGGCGAAGCTCACCCCGTCAACCGCGTGGAGCCGGCGGCGGCCAGATCCGAAGAGGCCACGTCCGACGCTGTAATGCTTGACCAGACCCTGGACGTCGAGAACGGAGGTCTTGCCAGTCACGCCCGCGCTCCTTGCCCGTGAGCCCAGCAAGCGACGGTGTGGGTCCCTCCGATCTGCACAAGCGGCGGCGCCTCGGCGTGGCATCGCGCGACCGCCTGCATGCAGCGAGGGGCGAAGGCGCATCCAGGGGGGCGCGCGTCGAGTGCTGGCACCACGCCAGGAATCTCGTTGAGGCGCTTGCCTCGCCCACCGCCGAGATGCGGCATCGCCGCCATCAGCCCGCGTGTGTAGGGGTGGCTCGGCGCGTCGAAGATCTCCTCGACGCTGCCCTCCTCGACCTTGCTGCCGGCGTACATGACGAGCACGCGCTGCGCCATCTCCGCCACCACGCCGAGATCATGCGTGATCAAGACCACGGCGGCGCCGGTCTCCTGCTGGAGATCGCGTATGAGGTCGAGGATCTGCGCCTGGATCGTCACGTCGAGCGCCGTGGTCGGCTCGTCCGCCAGCAGAACCCGCGGCCGGCATGCGAGCGCCATGGCGATCATCACGCGCTGGCGCATGCCGCCGGAGAGCTGATGGGGGTACTCGTGCAAGCGGCGCTCGGGCTCCGGGATCCGGACCTGCCGAAGCATCTCGAGCGCCCGATCCATGCAGTCCTGCCAGGACAGCCCCTCGTGCACCATGACCGTCTCGGCGATCT
Source organism: Acetobacteraceae bacterium (assembly GCA_019689515.1). GTDB lineage: Bacteria > Pseudomonadota > Alphaproteobacteria > Acetobacterales > Acetobacteraceae > Caldovatus. The sequence goes on from JADGHI010000002.1 coordinate 29,043, forward strand.
GCCGTCCGACGGTCAGCACCGGGTTCAGGCTGGTCATCGGCTCCTGGAAGATCATGGAGATGGCGCGACCGCGTACGGCGCGGATCTCGGCCTCCGACACCGTCGTGAGATCCCGGCCGTCGAGCAGCACCCGGCCAGCCCCGATCCGTCCGTAGGGACGTGGCAGCAGGCGCAGAATCGAAAGCGCCGTCAGGCTCTTCCCGCAGCCGGACTCCCCGACGATGCAAAGCGTCTCACCGCGATGCACCTCGAAGGACATATCGCTGACCGCGACGACCGGTGGCGCGTCCCCGGTTGCGAACTCGACGCGCAACGACTCGACGGCGAGGACCGGCTCCTGCGCCATCACAGCCTCCTCGCCAGCCGCGGGTCGAGCATGTCGCGCAGGCCGTCACCGAGCACATTGATCGACAGAACCATCAGCGCCAGGAAGATGCTCGGGAACAGGATGTTCCAGAAGGCGATCTGAACGTAGAGACGGCCCTCCGCGATGATGTTGCCCCAGCTCGGGATCTCTGGAGGCGTGCCGACCCCAAGAAAGCTCAGGTAGCTCTCCAGGAGGACCGCGGAGGCGGCGATGTAGGTCGCCTGCACGATCAGCGGTGCGAAGGTGCTGGGAAGGATGTGCCGGACCATCAGGCGCGGGAAGCGGGTGCCGATAGCCGTCGCCGCCTGGATGTAAACCTGCTCGCGGACCGACAGCACGACGGACCGAACCAGGCGCACGACGCGCGGCACCTCCGGGATCGTTATGGCGACGATAACGACCCAGATGCTGGCGCGAGTGAGGGACATCAGCCCGATCGCCAGCAGGATCCCGGGGATCGCCATCAGCCCATCCATGATCCGCATCAGGATGGCGTCGGCCATTCGGAAGTAGCCGGCGATGACGCCGATCAGCAGCCCGATCGCGGTGCTCGCCAGCGCGACGGACGCGCCGACAACGAGGGAGACACGCCCGCCATATAGCGTCCGGCTGAAGATGTCCCGGCCGTAGGCGTCGGTGCCGAACCAGTATGCCTCGTTCGGGGGAAGCAGGCGGTCGACCACGTTCATCTCGAACGGGTCATAAGGCGCCATCCAGGGCGCAACGAGAGCCGAGAGTATCAGAATGACCAGCAGGACGGCCCCCATCGCCGGCAGGAGGTACCGCCGGATGCGGCGCAATCTGCTGGGCCGCCGCCGGGCCGTCGGCGCAACAGCGGCCGTCGCCGCCGTCACCTCGCTTGCGGCCATTAGTACCGGATCCTCGGATCGAGGAGGGAGTAGGCCAAGTCGATCGCAAGGTTCACCAGGACGTAGACACCGGCGATAACCAGAATGACACCTTGGATGACCGGGTAGTCGCGCTGAAGAACGGCATCGATCGTGAGCCGGCCGATGCCCGGGACCGCGAAGACGCTCTCGGTCACGACAACCCCACCGATGAGCAAGGCGAGCCCGGTTCCGATCGTCGTCACGATCGGCACCGAGGCGTTCTTCAGCGCATGGAGGATCAGAACGCGCGGCTCTGCCAATCCCTTGGCGCGCGCCGTGCGGATGTAGTCCTCGTTCAGCGTCTCCAGCATCGTCGCCCGCGTGATGCGCGCCAGCAACGCGGTGTAGACGAGCCCCAGTGCGACGGTCGGGAGCACAAGATGCCGGGCGAATCCGACCGGGTCCTCTGCGAGGCTGACGAAGCCCTGCACGGGCAGGAGCTCGAGGGTAAGCGAAAAGCCGATGACCAGCCCATAGCCGATCAGGAAGACCGGCACGGAGAAGGCAAGGACCGACAGCGCCATGATGCTCTGATCGATCCAGGAACCCGCCTTCCACGCGGCGACGACCCCCATGGGTATCGCGAGGGCGACCGCGAACGTCATGGTCGAGATGGAGAGGGCCAGCGTTGGCTCGACCCTCTCCAGAATCAAGCCGAGGACGGGCCGATCGAGGTAGATGGAGGTCCCGAGATCACCGGACAGCAACTGTCCCAGCCACCAGACGAACTGCTCCGCAAGCGAGCGGTCGAGGCCGAGGCGCTCGCGGATCTGGGCGATGTCCTCGGAAGTCGCGTGGTCGCCCGCGATGATCGCGGCCGGATCGCCCGGACTCAGCCGGAGCATGAGAAAGACGATCACGGCGACCACGCCCATGACCGGTAGCGTGGCGAGGACTCGTCGGGCGACATAGGACCACATGGCCGGCGTCCTTCAGCTCATCGCTTCTCGATGTTCCAATAGACGGGAAGGCCCGCCGGCAGCACTCCGTGGATGTTGGAACGGATCGCGATGGGCTGCGTGTATTGGCCGTACGGGATGTAGGGCAGCGATTCCCACGCACGCCGGTGGATGCGCTCCAGGATCGGGCGGCGCTTTTCAAGGTCGCTTTCGCGGGCCCACTCCGCGACCATCGCGCTCAGCTCTTCGTCGCAGGCCCAGCCTGGATTCGCGCGTTCGCACCGCGAGTTGAACCAGGTGTTGGCGGGCGGGGTCGCGGTAGTCGGGCCGCCATGCGTCGTGATGAACAGGTGGTAGCCCCCCTCGTAGGGATTGTTCCTGCTCGCCCGCCGGGACAGCAGCGTGCTCCAGTCCATCGCCTGCACGTCGACGTTCACGCCCGCACGGCGAAGGCTCTGGACGAGAACCATGGTCGCCGCGTTGTACTGAGGACGGTCCGTCGGCTGCAGGACAACGATCGGTTCGCCATTGTAGCCCGCTTCCCGGAGGAGCTGGCGCGCGCGCTCCACGTTGGGCTGGCGGAAGGGCTCGCTGCCGACCTCGGTGCCGTTCGCCGAGCCGCACATGAAGAAGGCTCCGCAGAACGGGCGGTAGAGCTGCGGATTGCCGACCACCACACGCATGAAGTCTTCCTGCCGCACCAGATGAGCCAAGGCCTGCCGGGCACGGGGATCGTTGAACGGGGGATAGAGGTGATTCGGCCTGATCAGGCCCTGGGTCCCCAGAGTGTCGATGTCAACGATGCGGATGTTGCGGTTGCGCTGAAGCGTGGCGATGAAGTCGAGCGGGGGCGCTTCGAAGTAGTCGACCTCGCCGGAGGTCAGCGCCGCGAGTGCCGTGTTCTGGTCTGGGATGTAGAGCCACTCCACGCGCTCGACGAGGGCGCGCTTGCCGCCGGACAGGTAGTCGGCCGGCTCCTGGCGTGGCACGTAGTCCGGGTTGCGCCGGTAGACGACCCGATTGCCCGGCCTCCATTCCTCGCGGACGAAGATGAAAGGACCAGAGCCAATGGTCTCGGTCACCTGAGTATTGGGCGGGGTCTGTGCGATCCGCTCCGGCATGATGTAGGCAGGGTTCGACGGCTTGGCCAGCGTGTCGAGAACCATGCCCCAGCGCTCCTTCAAGCGGATGTCGAAGGTGCGGTCATCAACCACGTCAATCGACGCGGTGACTGCCGCCATCTGCTGGCCCATCGCGTCCCGGGCCATCCATCGCCGGAGTGACGCCACCGCGTCCTGCGCTCGGACCGCGCCCCCGTCATGAAAGCGGAGGCCAGGACGCAGCCGGATGCGGTAGACGAGACCATCCTCCAGCACCTCGTGCCCCTCCGCCATCTGCGGCCGCGGCTCGAAGCGCGAGTTCATCGCGTAGAGTGTGTCGTAGATGAGGTAGGCATGGCGGCCGGTGATGAACGCCGTCGTCCAGACCGGATCGAGGATCTGAAGGTTGGCGTGCACGACGACGCGCAGGGTGCTGGCACGGTCCTGCGCCATCGCAGCGCCGGGGCCGCCGAGGCCCAGCGCCAGGACGGCGGCCCAGAGCAAACGCTTCATGGTCTGATTCCTCCCAGATTTTGTCGCCACCGCCGGCGCGTGGCGTCTCGTGGCCAGTCAGTTGCAGACGCGGAACTTCGGCAGCGTCAGCTCCTCGTCCACCGTCTCGAAGATCACCTCGACACGCGCACCGACGCGCGGGGCCTCAGCCGCCATGCCAACGACACCGGAAATCGGCATCGGCCCCTCGTCGAGGCCGACGAGGTAGGGAAGATCGGCCTGGAAGCCCTCCCAACAGGCGCGGTGGAACCGCACCCAGGACAGGAGGATCCCGCGCTCCGGCGCAGCATGGTCACAGAGGTCCGCCTCCAGCGCCGGCGCCTCGATGATCGCCATGCCGCACATCCGCCCGTGAACGGCAATTGCGCGGTCCAGCAGGGCTTCAGCCCCAGTATCTCCCCCACGCACGCGTAGAACGGCACGCGGCATGCGAGCAGGCCATCAATCTTGCTCTTGTCGAGGCCGCAATCCTCGATCGCGTTGCGGAAAGTAAGGGCGCCGCGTCCGTATTCGTCGATGTCCAGGAGGTTCCCATAGGCCGTGTCGCCGACGCCGACGATGGCGACGCGATCCTTCGGCTTTCGGAAATCACCCACGACCGGGTTCTCCGCGTCGCGTTGCAGGCCCGCTGATCACCGGCCGGATGCCGGGCGTGACGCCCATCTCGCTTCCTCCCCTCGAAGTACTGTTGCCTTCCGCATCTTCCCGCGAACAGGCTGCGCCTTGAAAGCGCTTTCACGAGGTGAATCTAGGCGCCAGAGATCTCGTTTGTCTACCGCCGAATTTGCCGATGCGGCTGGTGCGCTATGTAGCGAGCGCCCACGGTTTCACGCGTCAAGACTCGCATTACCAGCGCATCGGATTCGTGTCTGGCCTGAGATGGACGACTCTGGTTGGTCATGACGGAGTTCATACCGTTCAGCCGCGACCAGGCCTTCGTGCTGCCGCCGGGCGCCCAGGGCAGATTGCCGGCGGGCGACGTGCGCATTTCGAGGTAGCGACGGTGGATTGGGTTCCGCTCGGCACATTCGCCGTATGCCCGATCCCCGGCGGCGAGCCGCGGCACGAGCCGCGCCTGCTGCCGGCGCTACTGATGGACGCCTGTGCCAACGGCATCTTCTCCGTGCGGCGGATCGAGCGGACGACGTATCGCGACCTCGGAGTGCAGTACGTGGCAGCGAACCTGCGCCCCGACCACGACACCATCGCGCCTTCCGCGGCACCAACCGCGTCGCCTTCGAGGCGGCCTGCCTGCTGGTGCTGCTGATCGTGCGCGAGTCCAGTGTGCTGCGGCTTGGCACGGTGGCCATCGACGGCACCAGGCTCGATGCCAACGCCTCCAAGATCCACTCGGTGCGCTACGTCCGCGCGGTAGGATGGCGCGTCGGGCTCGCTGCCGACATCGCCGCGCTTACCGCCCCCGCCGAGGTGGCGGATGCCGAGGCGCAACCCGGTCCGCAGGCCCCGCCCGCCGGGATTGCTCGGAGCGAGGCCACCACCGGCTGGACCCGGCCGCGTCCGCTGGATGCGAGGCTGCTGGCTCGACCGGTAGGTCGGTGTCGATCGTCCGCTGCTGCTGTGAGCACGCGAGGCGGACGCCGGGGATGCGCTGTGGGTGTCGTGCCGAGGACAGCCGCTCGGGCGCGGTGGGATGTCCCGGGCGATCCGCCAACTCGGCGAGGAGCTGCTCGGGCACTCCATCAACCCACATCGCGTCCGCCACACCTTGGCGACGACGCGGCTCTGGCCCGATCTGGGGCCCCTCAAGGTCGCCGCCACCGCGCTGTCGCACCGCGACACCAGCATGGTGGCTGAGTTCCATGACCGTTCCGGCGATGCCGCGGCAGTTGGGACTTGGCGCTCGATCACGGCGCACCTGATGCCGGCCCCAAAGGCGCACTAGGGTCCGGCCCCATGAACCGGATTCCCGCTGGGGCGGCATCATGATTCACCCTCTCGGGCGGCGGGTGGCGTGGGATGTCCGAGGAGTCGTGGCTGGATGATCGGCAGTGGCGATGGCTCGCGACGCTCCTGCCGCACAAGCCGCGGGGCGTTCCGCAGGTGGACGACCGGCGGCAGATGATCGGCGGCAACATCCACATGCTGCAATCTGGTTGCCTCTGGGTGGATGCCGCTCGTCGCGTAGCACCACCGAGAGGCACCGCTGCACACCCCCCGCCGGGGTGCCGGCGGGCGCGTAGAGACCATGCCAGGTGCTCATTCCCTGGCCGGGACCCGCCTTCGGCCGCGGTCGGTATCTCGGGTAGGCTCGGCAGGCGTGAGGGGCGGCTGACGGCGTAGGCGTAAAGTGGGCGGCCCTCGCCGATGACGGGCGCTGTGCGGGTGGCATGGTCGCAGAGCAGGCCGATGCGCCCGGCGATGGTCGGGCCGGTAACGCGGAAGGCGACGACGGTGGCCCGGTTGCCCGCACCCTGTGGAGGAGCGGACCGCTGAGGTTGGCCGCCGATCCGTGACGAGGACCGGCAACTTCGAGGCTCAGATGGATGCACTAACAGGCCGGCCGGAGCGGGGCCGCTCGGGCTTTGAGAGGCCCGCCCGCGAACGAAAAATCCACGAGGATCTCCCGACCCTTTGCCGACGGAGGTCATCCGCGGGTAGCGTCGCCGTCGCCTTTGTGCTCTTTGCGTCCTGGGTCCGGCACGTACGGAATGGAAAGAACCCCATGCAGCGACGTACGCTCCTCAGTGCGGCTTCTGCAGCTCTGGCGCTCACGGCGACGGGTGCCCGGGCGCAGCAGCGGGACCGCTACCCGAGCCGACCGATCACCATCCTGGTGGGCTTCGCCCCGGGCGGCGCGGGCGACGTGACGGCGCGCTTCATCGCCGACGCCGCCAAGGAGAAGCTCGGCGTCCCCGTGGTCGTGGAGAACCGGCCCGGCGCAGGGGCAACGCTCGCGGCCGCACAGCTCGCGCGCAGCCAGCCGGACGGCTACACCTTCGCGCTTGCAACGACGTCGCCCTTCACCGTGTCGCCGCACCTGCAGACCGTGCAGTACGACGCGGCGAAGGACTTCACCTACCTGGTGCAGTACCTGGTCACGCCGCACCCTGCCTACGTCACGACGCAGTCGCCCTTCCGCACCTGGCAGGACGTGATCGCCTACGCCCGCGCCAATCCAGGACGCCTGCGCTGGGCCACCGCGGCGCCGCGCGGCGGTCCGCACATTGCAACCGAGGCCGCCTTCCGGAAGGAGGGCGTGAGGACCACCTTCGTGCCCTTCGGCGGCGGATCGGAGGCAATCGCCGCACTGCTCGGCGGCCACATCGAGATGGTCGTCTCCGCGGACTACCCGCCGCTGCTGGAGGCCGGGCAGGTGCGCGTCCTGGCGGAGATCGGGCCCGACAAGGTGCCGGGGATGGAGAACGTCCCGACCTTTGTGGACCTCGGCTACCCGTTGCCTCTCCAGATGTTCTTCGGCCTGGCGGGTCCTGCCGGGCTGCCCGCCGAGGTGATCGGGATCTGGGAGCGGGTCGTGCAGGAGATCATGGCGACGCCCGCTTGGGCCGATCTGATGCAGAGGTACAAGGCGACCTCCTCCTTCCTGCCACACGCGCGCTTCCAGGAGCGCGTCCTGTTCACGAACCGCGAGATCGGGCGCCTGGTGCGCGAGCTTGGATTCCGGAGCTGAGCGCGCGGCATGTGGAAGCCCAGGATCATCGTTCAGAACGGCCGCTCGATTCCGTTCGACGAGGCGCGCATCCATCCGCTCTCGGTCGGCACGGCGTACGGCATCGGGGTGTTCGAAGGACTCCGCGCCTACTACAACGCCGCCACGGGCCGCCTCTCCGTGTTCCGGCTGGAGGAGCACCTCACGCGCCTCGAGCAGGGCATGAAGATCATGCGCTTCGACGATCCGCCCTCGCGCGAGGTGCTGCGGGAGGGCGTCCTGCGCGTGGTGCGCGAGAACGAGCCCGACGACGACGCCTACATCCGCCTGCAGGTCCACATCGAGGCGCTCGGCATGATGGCCACGACCGGTCCCGTCGGTTGGGTCGCAGGCGCCATGCCGCGCGAGCGGTCGCCCAAGTTCCGGACCGGCCTGTCGGTCGGCGTCTCCTCCTGGACCCGCATCGCGGACGACGCGATGCCGCCGCGCGTGAAGGCGACTGCGAACTACCACGCCGCGCGCCTCGCCACGCTACAGGCCAAGGCGGACGGCTACGACACGGCGATCCTGCTGACGCAGCAGGGCAAGGTCAGCGAGGCGCCCAGCGCCTGCCTGTTCATCGTGCGCAACGGCCGCCTGATCACGCCTGCACGGTCGAGCGACATCCTGGAAAGCGTGACCCGGGACACGGTCCTGGTCCTCGCGGACGAGCTCGGCATCCCCGTGCGGGAGGAGACGGTTGACCGCACCGAGCTCTACGTGGCGGACGAGATGTTCCTCTGCGGCACGGGGCAGGAGCTGGTGCCGGTGACGCAGGTGGACCGCCTGCCGGTCGGAAATGGCCAGCCGGGACCGCTGACGATGCGACTGCAGGCCGCCTACGAGGCTGTGGTGCGTGGCACCACGGACGCGCACCCGGAGTGGCGCACGCCGGTCACCTGACCGGCGTGCGGCGTCGGGCCAGCCTCACCAGCCACGCCGCCAGCGGCCACAGTACCAGCAGCGCCGTGCCCGCCAGGAAGGCGGCGGAGAGCGGGCTCTCGAGGAACACCATCGGGTCGCCATAGCCCAGGATGAGGCCCTGGCGCAGCAGCGGCTCGAACATCCGGCCGAGCACGAAGGCGAGCAGGAGCGGCGCGGGGTCGAAGCCGCCCTTGCGCAACGCGTAGCCCAGCAGGCCGAAGCCCATCATCGCCAGCACGTCGGTGGCGTTGTTGTTCAGGCTGTAGGCGCCGATCCCGCAGAACAGCACGACGAGCGGCGCCAGGATCCCCGCCGGGACGCGCAGCATGGCGACGAACACACCGACCAGCGGCACGTTCAGCACCACCAGCATCAGGTTGCCGACCAGCATGGAGGCGATGACGCCCCAGAACAGTTCGGGATGGGTCTCCATCAGCCGCGGCCCAGGCGTCACGCCGTGCAGCATGAGCGCGCCGAGGACCACGCCCATCACCGCGTTCGAGGGCAGGCCGAGGCAGAGCAGCGGCACGAAGGCCGACTGCGCGGCGGCGTTGTTCGCGCTCTCCGGCCCGGCGAGGCCCTCGATCGCGCCCTTGCCGAAGCGCTCCGGCTCACGGGCGAGCCGCCGCTCGACGACGTAGGAGGCGAAGGAAGCGATCACCGCCCCGCCCCCCGGCAGCAGGCCGAGGAGGAAGCCGAGCACCGAGCCGCGCCCGATCGGCCCCGCGCTGGCGCGCCAGTCCTGGCGCGTCGGCAGCAGGTCCCGGAGCCGGGAGGAATAGGCGAGCGGCTCCGCTTGTGCCTGGCGCCGTTCCGCGAGCAGCAGCAGCTCGGAGATCCCGAACAGGCCCATCGCCAGGACGGCGATGTTGAACCCGTCCTGCAGGTAAGGGCTGCCGTAGGTGAAGCGCTCGGTGCCCGAGACCAGGTCGATCCCCACCGAGGAGAGAAGCAAGCCGGCAAAGACCATCATGTAGGCCTTCAGCCGCGAGCCCTGGGCGACCGACACCACGAGCACCAGGCCGAGCAGGATGAGCGAGGCGCGTTCGACAGGGCCGAAGGCCAGCGCGTGCGTGGCCAGCGCCGGTCCCACCGCGGCGATGCCGAGCGTCGCGACGATGCCGGCGATGAAGGAGCCGAAAGCGGACATGCCCAGTGCCACGCTCGCGCGTCCGCGCCGCGCCATCTCGTAGCCGTCGAGGCAGGTGACGATGGAGGCCGCCTCCCCCGGTATGCGCACCAGGATCGAGGTGATCGAGCCGCCGTACATCGCGCCGTAGTAGATGCCCGCGAGCATGATGATCGCGCCGGTCCGGTCGATCGCGAGCGTCACGGGCAGCAGGAGGGAGATCGTCGCCGTCGGGCCGAGGCCCGGGAGCACGCCGACCGCCGTGCCCACCGCCACGCCGACGAGGCAGAGCAGCAGGTAGGTCGGCGTCAGCGCCACCTCGAAGCCCGCGGCGAGTTGCGCCAGGACTTCCATGACTCAGAACGGCCCGCGCGGGAGCGGCACCTGGAGCAGCCGCTCGAAGAGGAGCCAGGAGAAAAGCACCGCCCCGGCGGTGATGGCGATGGCCGTCCGCGGCCGCACGAATTCCAGCCCGAGCATCACGAAGGACAGCACGAGGGCTGTCACGAGCAGATGCCCGAGAGGCTCCAGCAGCAGCGCATAGGCCAGCAGGGCCACGACGTAGCCGGCGACCCTGCGGCGGTTGGGCGGGCCGTCCCCCTCCGCCTCCTCGTCCGGCGCCAGGCCAGGCCGGGCCAGCAGCACGAGCGCCAGCGCCCCCAGGCCGAGCGCGGCAAGGAAGGGAAACAGGCCGGAGCCGGGCTCGCCCGTGAGGTCGTCCCGCAACCCCCAGCCGAGGCC
>JADGHI010000079.1 GCA_019689515.1 Acetobacteraceae bacterium
GACTTTCCTGAGGCAGCGCGTTACACCCCGGGTGTTTCCAGCCGGGCTGCTCGCGCTCGCTGGAGACCTCGCCCTGATCCCCTATGGCACCGGGGAGACGCTGTGCTTCAGGCAGCGCAGCGCGAAGCTGGTGCGCGTGTGGCGCACCCCCGGCAGCCGATACAGCTTCTCGCGCAGCAGCGCCTCATAGCCCTGGGTGCCGCCGACCGCCGCCTTGATCACGTAGTCGTACTCGCCCGTGATGAGGTGGCATTCGAGCACCTCGGGAATCGCCGCCACGCTCTCCTCGAAGCGACGCAGGATCTCCTGGTCGTGGCGCTCGAGCATGACCTCGATGAACACCGTGTCGGGCAGGCCGAGCGCGGCCTGGTCGAGGATCGCGACGTAGCCCTTGATGATCCCCGCCTGCTCCAGCCGGCGGACGCGGGTCCAGCAGGGAGAGGGCGACAGCCCGACCTCCTCGGCGAGTTCCGTGTTCGTCAGCCTTGCGCGCCGGGCCAGGGCGCGCAGGATGCGTCGGTCGATCTGGTCGAGGCGTGGCCGATCGGTCCGGGGCGGCTCCGATCGCGGGTCGGCTGGCCGGGCCGCATCAGCGCGGTGGGGGTCCATGGCAGAAGCATCTTCCGTCTTTTCGGCGGTGCACAACAGAATTCGGGAGGAAACCCTGGCGGTGCAATCATATTCTCCCCATATCGGGCGATGCGCCCGGGAGGTGGAAGGATGGGCACCATCCAGCGACCCGAAGCGAGGCTCGAGGACCGCTACACGCGGCGTGGCGACTTCGTGCTGCTGACCGGAATCCAGGCGGTGGGGCGCCGGGCGCTGCTGCGCGGCGATATGGACGCGGCGCTCGGCTGGAACACCGCGGCCTACATCTCGGGCTACCGCGGCTCGCCGCTCGGCGGCCTCGACCGCGAACTCGAACGCCAGGCGGAGCGGCTAAAGGCGGCGAACATCGTCTTCCGGCCGGGGGTGAACGAGGAGCTGGCCGCCACCGCGGTCTGGGGATCGCAGCAGGCCGGCCTCTATCCCGGCACCGCGCGATACGATGGCGTGTTCGGCATCTGGTACGGCAAGGGCCCGGGCCTGGACCGCAGCGGCGACGCGCTGCGCCATGCGAACTTCGCCGGCACCGCGCCCAAGGGCGGCGTGCTGGCGCTGGCAGGGGACGACCCTTCGGCGAAATCCTCCACCATCACCTCGGGCTGCGAGCACACCTTCATGGATCTCGAGATCCCGGTGCTCGATCCGTCCGACGTGGCGGACGTGCTGGAATTCGGCCTCAAGGGCATCGCGCTCAGCCGCTTCGCCGGCCTCTGGGTCGGGCTGAAATGCGTCGCCGACACGATGGACGGCACCGCATCGGTCAACGTTGATCCGGCGCGCTACGCGACGGTGGAGCCGCAGGGCGTGCCGCCCTCGCCGGACGGGCTGCACATCCGGCTCAACGACCACTGGATCGCGCAGGAGAAGCGGCTGCGCGAATTCAAGCTGCCGCACGCCCTGGCCTTCGCCCGTGCCAACGGCTTCAACCGCGTGGTGCTGGACAGCCCGGTGGCGCGCTACGGCATCGTCGCACGCGGCAAGGCCTATGCGACGCTGCGCCAGGCGCTGCTCGATTGCGGCATCACGGACGAGGTGGCGCGCTCGCTCGGCCTGCGCCTCTGGAAAGTCGGCCTCGCTTGGCCGCTCGACCCCGAGGGAGCGCGCGACTTCGCGCGCGGGCTCGAGGAGATCCTCGTCGTCGAGGACCGCCGCGCCCTGATCGAGCCGCAGCTCCGCGATGCGCTCTACGATATGGACGCGCGTCCGCGCGTGGTCGGCAAGCGGGACGAGAACGGCCGGCCGCTGCTCTCCGAGCTGACCGAGCTGGAAGCCGGCCAGATCGTCCGGGCTCTCTTCGCCCGCCTGCCCGAGCCGTTCCGCACGGAACGCATGCGCGCGCGCCTCGCCGAGCTCGATGCGCTCGCCGCCGGGCAGCCCGATCCACGGCATCTGCGCGCGCCCTATTTCTGCCCCGGCTGCCCGCACAACACCTCGACGCGCGTGCCGGAAGGAAGCCACGCGCTCGCCGGCATCGGCTGCCACTTCCTCGCCGTGACGATGGACCGGCAGACCGACCTCTTCACCCATATGGGCGCCGAGGGGTCGAACTGGATCGGCATGGCGCCCTTCGTCACCGAGAAGCACATCTTCGCCAACATCGGCGACGGCACTTATGCGCATTCCGGCATCCTCGCGATCCGCGCCGCGGTCGCCGCGAAGGCCAACATCACTTACAAGATCCTGGTCAACAGCGCGGTCGCGATGACCGGCGGCCAGCGGCCGGACGCCGAGACGACGGTGCCGCGCATCGCCGCGCAGCTCCGCGCCGAGGGCGTCGAGCGCATCGAGATCGTCTCCGACGACCCGGACCGCCATCGCGGCGATCCGCTGATCCCGCCCGGCGTCGGCTTCCACCACCGCTCGCGGCTCGACGCGGTGCAGCGCGAGCTGCGCGAGGTGCCGGGCGTCACCGCGCTGATCTACGATCAGGAATGCGCCACCGAGCGCCGCCGCAAGCGCAAGCGCGACCTGGCGCCGCAGGCGCCGAAGCGCGTCGCGATCAACCCCCGCGTCTGCGAGGATTGCGGCGAGTGCTCGCGCGTCTCCAACTGCCTCGCGGTCGAGCCGCTGGAGACGGAGTTCGGCCGCAAGCGCCGGATCGACCAGAGCAACTGCAACCAGGACTACTCCTGCCTGGAGGGCTTCTGCCCCTCCTTCGTCACGCTGGTCGGCGCCACGCCAACGAAGCCCGAGACGCAGGCGGGCACCGGCGGACCGATCCCCGAGATGCCGGAGCCGAAGCTGCCCGAACCGGTGGAGGGCGACGCCTGGAACATCCTCCTCGCCGGAGTCGGCGGGCAGGGCGTGCTCTCGCTCTCCGCCATCCTCTCCATGGCCGCGCATCTCGAGGGCCGGCCGATACGGGCGATGGACCAGCTTGGCCTCGCGCAGAAGGGCGGCGGCGTGTTCGGCCAGCTCCGCATCGGTCGGGCCGGCGCGGCACCGGAGTCGATCCGCGGCCCGCGCATCGGACTCGGCCAGGCCGATCTTCTGCTCGCCGCGGACATGGTGGTGGCGCACGGCCGCAGCGCCCGCCCGATGCTCGGGTCGGCGCGCACCGTCGCGGTGGTGAACGTGGACCTCGCGCCGACGGCGGAGTTCGTGCGCAACACGGGCACGCGCTACGACCGTGAAGGCATGATCGCGAACCTGCGCGCCGCCTGCCGCGAGATGGCGGCGATACCTGCGGCGACGCGCGTGGTCGCCGAGATGGGCGACGCGATCTACCTCAACGTCTTCCTGCTCGGCGTGGCCTACCAGCGCAGCCTGATCCCGCTCTCCGCCGAGGCGATCCTCAAGGCAATCGAACTGAACGGCGCGGCGGTCAAGCGCAACCAGGAGGCGTTCCGGCGCGGCCGGGCCGCAGCCTGGGACGAAACCGTCACCGGGCCGGCGACGCCGGAGACGGAGTCGCTGAACGACCTAGTCGCGCGCCGCGTCGCCGACCTCACCGCCTACCAGAACGCGGCCTATGCGCGCCGCTACGCCGACTTCGTCGCCAAGGTGCGCGCCGCCGAGGGCGCCCGGGTCGGCATGGGCGAGGAGCGGCTGGGGCGCGCCGTCGCGATCCAGCTCCATCGCCTGATGGCCTACAAGGACGAGTATGAGGTGGCGCGGCTGCACGCCGATCCGGCGTGGCAGGCCCAGCTCGCCCGCGGCTTCACCGGGACGCAGCGGATCGAGCTGAGCCTCGCCCCGCCGCTCCTCGCGAAGCGCGACCCGGACACCGGCCTGCCGAGGAAGATGACCTTCGGCCCCTGGATGCTGCGCGTCATGGGCTGGCTGCGGCATGGCAAGGTGCTGCGCGGCACCGCGCTGGACCCCTTCGGCCGCACCGAGGAGCGCCGCACCGAGCGGGCGCTGATCGAGGAATACCGCGCCGGCATCGAGCACCTGCTGACGCGCCTCTCGCCCGCCACGCACGACACGATCTGCGAATGGGCCGAGGCGGCGGCGGGGATCAAGGGGTTCGGGCACGTGAAGGCTGCCAACATCGCCAGGACGCGCGAGCGCATGGCCGCGATCATGGCCAGGCTCGACCACGCGCCGCCGCCCGCGACGGCCGCCCCGGTCGAGGCGGTCGCGGCGGAGTAGCGCCGCCCGCCTCCGGGCTCGCCCGCGCCCTGGCACGATGCGGGCCCGGGCGCGCCTGGGGCGCGAACGGCTGGCCCCCGATTGCGAGGCGCGCAGCCGCGACGCCGCGCGGGACCGGCGCATCCCTGGACGCGCAGCCGGCGCCGCCCGATACCCATGCGCCGGGAGACCTACGCCATGCCGCTCGACACCAGCTCCGCCTTCGACCTGCCCGCGAGCACGCAGGCGCTGCGCGAGACCGCCCTCTCCTTCGCGCGCGAGGTCCTCGCCCCCAAGGCGCAGGAATGGGACGAGCGCAAGCATTTCCCCGTCGAGGAACTGCGCCAGGCCGCCGAACTCGGCATGGCGGCGCTCTGTGTGCGCGAGGAATCGGGTGGGGCCGGCCTCACCCGCCTCGACGCCGCCGTGGTGTTCGAGGCGCTGGCGCAGGGCTGCCCGACCGTCAGCGCCTTCCTCTCCATCCACAACATGGTCGCCTGGATGATCGACCGCTTCGGCTCCGCGGAGCAGCGCGCGCGCTGGCTGCCGAAGCTCGTCACCATGGAGGCGATCGCCGCCTACTGCCTGACCGAGCCGGGCTCCGGCTCCGACGCCGCGGCGCTGCGCACCCGCGCGGTGCGCGAGGGCGAGCATTACGTGCTGAACGGCGCCAAGCAGTTCATCTCCGGCGCCGGCGCGGCCGACCTCTACGCCGTCATGGCGCGCACCGGCGGCGAGGGGCCGGACGGCATCTCCTGCCTGCTGGTCCCGAAGGAGACGCCCGGCCTCTCCTTCGGCGCGCCGGAGAAGAAGATGGGCTGGAACGCCCAGCCCACGCGCCAGGTGATCTTCGAAGACGCACGCCTGCCCGCGGAGGGCGCGCTGCTTGGTGAGGAGGGCCGCGGCTTCCGCATCGCCATGGCCGGCCTGGACGGCGGCCGGCTGAACATCGCCGCCTGCTCGCTCGGCGGGGCGCAGGACGCGCTCGACCGCGCGCTCGCCTATGTGCAGGAGCGCCGTGCCTTCGGTCGCACTCTCGCCGACTTCCAGGCGACGCAATTCCGCCTCGCCGACATGGTGACGGAGTTGGAAGCCGCGCGCACCCTGCTCTGGCGCGCCTGCGCCAAGCTCGATGCGGAGGCGCCGGACGCGACCGTCTTCTGCGCCATGGCGAAACGCTTCGCCACCGACATCGGATGGCGTGTAGCCGACGAAGCGCTACAACTCCTGGGCGGCTATGGCTACCTGTCCGATTACCGGATCGAGAAGACCGTACGCGACCTGAGGGTCCATCGCATCTTAGAAGGCACGAATGAGATCATGCGGGTGATCGTCACGCGCCATCTCCTTGGCCGACGTTGACGCCGCATCCATCCATGCGCGAAATCGTCGTGGCCCCACAACGGCAGGCCATGGAGAATTCGGGATGCGACTGCACGGCTACTATCGGTCCACGGCCGCCTGGCGGGTTCGCATCGCGCTCGGGCTGAAGGGCCTCACCGCCGAGCAGGTCGCGGTCCATCTCCGCCGTGGCGAGCAACGGTCCGAGGCGTTCCTGCGCCTCAATCCCCAGGGCCTGGTGCCGGCGCTCGAGCTCGACGATGGCGCCGGCGTACTCACCCAATCGCTCGCGATCTGCGAGTATCTCGACGAAACCCACCCGGATCCGCCGCTGCTGCCGAGCGATCCGTTGCGGCGCGCCCAGGTGCGGGCCTTCGCGATGGCCATCGCCTGCGATATCCATCCGGTGCAGAACCTCAAGGTTCTCAATCGGTTGCGTGCCCTCGGCGTCAGCGAGGAGCAGACCAATGCCTGGGCGCGCACGGTGATCGCCGAGGGTCTCGCCGCCTGTCAGGCTCTGCTGCAGGGCGAGAGCCCCGGCCCGTTCTGCTTCGGCGACCAGCCCGGCCTCGCCGATCTCTGCCTGGTGCCCCAATTGTTCAACGCCCGGCGATTCGGCGTGGACCTCGCGCCCTTGCCGCGCCTCCTGGCGGCGGAGGCGGCCTGCCTCACCCTGCCCGCCTTCGCGGCGGCAGCCCCGGAACGTCAGCCCGACTTCGAGTAGCGAAGCCCCGCTCGACTGCAAGCTTTGCTTGCATTGGGCGCCGTCAGGGTGTCTCATACCGCCGCCGTGACGACCGCCCGAATCCCCCTGCTCGCTCCGATCCTTGCCCTGGTGCTGCTTGCGCCCGGCCCGGCGCCGGCGCAACAGCTCGGCACCATCGTCGTGCCACAGGACGCGGGGGTCGTGATCGCTGCCCGCGGCGCACCTCAGCCGCGCCTCGCCCCCCGCCCTACCACCGCCGCACCGCGGGTTGCGCCATCCGCGCCGGCTCGGTCGAGCCCGTTCGAGCCGCCCGAAGATGACCTCACCCTCGGCACGGCCGGGCAGGTGCTCCTGCCGCTCGCCGCCGCGGCGGCCCTGGCGGCAACGCTCAGCAGCAGCCTCGCCGGTCGCGGAGGAGGCTCCACGGCGCCGGTCAGCACGCGCTGAGCGCAGATCACCCACACCGCCACGCCCCGCGACCGGCAGAGATCGGCCTCGGCGGCCCTGGACGGCCGCGGCCGCGCCAACCATCCTCGCCGTAGGACGAATCTGAATGGGGCGAGGACCGACATGGCCAGCCGCGAGGGCGCGATCGAACGCGCCAGGCGCTTCTTCGACGGGGACAACGCGCAGGGCGCGTCGGGCTTCAAGGCCCTGCTCGCCGAGCTTGTCGCCATCCCCTCCACCGCGCAGGAGGAGGGACGCGAGGCCGAACTGCACCGCTACCTCGACGGCGCCATCCGACCCTGGCTGGAGCGCCTCGGCTTCCGCGCGACGATCCACCCCAACCCCCTGCCCGGCTTCGGCCCGATCCTCACCGCCGAACGCATCGAGGACCCGGCGCGCCCGACCGTGCTGCTCTACGGCCACGGCGACACGGTGCGCGGGCTCGACGATCAGTGGCGCGAGGGCCTGAAGCCCTGGACGCTGACCGAGGAGGGCGACCGCTGGTATGGCCGAGGCACCGCGGACAACAAGGGCCAGCACGCGCTGAACATCGCCGCGCTCGAGGCGGTCCTGGCGGAACGCGGCGGGAAGCTCGGCTTCAACGTCAAGGTCGTGATCGAAATGGCGGAGGAGCGCGGCTCCAAGGGGCTGCGCGAGTTCGTGGCCGCGCATGCGCGGGACCTCGCCGCCGATGTGCTCATCGCCTCCGACGGCCCGCGCGTCGAGCCCGAGGTGCCGACCATCGCGACCGGCACGCGCGGCAGCTTCCACTTCGACCTCGTCGTGCGGCTGCGCGAGGGCGGCGTGCATTCCGGCCACTGGGGCGGCCTGACCACGGATCCCGCGATTATCCTCGCACACGCGCTCGGCAGCATCATGGACCGCAACGGGCGCATCCTGGTGCGCGGCTGGCTGCCCGCGGGCGGCGTGCCGCCGGCGGTGAAGGCGGTGCTGGAGGGCTGCCCGGTCGGCGGCGGCGGCGAGGCGGCGACCATTGACCCCGGCTGGGGCGAGCCAGGCCTGACTCCGGCCGAGAAGATCTACGGCTGGAACTCCTTCATCGTGCTGGCAATGGTCTCCGGTCGCCCGGAGAATCCGGTCAACGCAGTTGCGCCCGACGCGCGCGCGCACTGCCAGATCCGCTACACGGTGGACACCGACCCAGCCGGCTTCGTCCCGGCGCTGCGCGCACATCTCGACGCGCAGGGCTTCCCCATGGTGCGGATCGAGAACACCGGCATCCGCATGGCGGCGAGCCGCACCGATCCGGACCACCCCTGGGTGCGCTGGGCGCAGGCGAGCATGCAGCGCAGCCTGGGCAAGCGCGTGCAGATCATCCCCAACGCCTCGGGCGGGCTGCCGGGCGACGTCTTCGTCGAGCACCTCGGCGTGCCGCTGGTCTGGGTGCCGCACAGCTACAACGGCTGCAAGCAGCACGGCCCGGACGAGCACCTGCTGATCGCCCCGGCGCGTGAGGGCATCGTGGCCTTCGCCGGGTTGTGGTGGGATCTCGGCGAGGACGGGGTGCCGACGCGGCGGGGCGGCTGAGATCGCCCCGCCTCGGGGCCGCGCTCGAGCCCCGAGAGCGCAACGTGGTCCGGCCCACCCGAGGCCGCACCTGGGCGCCCAATACCGGGGGCCGCGCGCCTGCGCGCGGCCTCACGCCATCGCCGCCACCCGCAGGGCCATCGCCGCGAGGACCACGCCATTGAGCGCAAACAGCGCCGCGCCTGCGGCGCGCAGCACCGGTCCTCCGGCCCGCCGCCCGAACAGCCGGCCGAGCAGTGCGACGCCGCCCAAGGCGGGCACGGTGCCCAGCACGAAGGCGGCCATTCCCAGCGCCCCGCCGAGCACGCTGCCCGAGGCCGCGGCCGCCGCCAGCGCTCCGTAGAGCAGCCCGCAAGGCAGCGCCGACAGCATCAGCCCGAGCGCCACGCCGCGCCATCCCGTTGGCGCCGCCAGCAGCGCTGCAACCCGCCGCTCGATCCCCGCCGGCAGGCGCGGCGCAGGCAGGCGCGGCAGCCAGGTCGCGATGCGCGCCGAGGCCTGGCCCAGCATCAGCACCGCCGCCGCCGCGAGCAGCGCCGCCAGCAGGTAGCGAACGCCGCTCACCTGCGTCACCAGCCCCGTCGCGCCACCCGCCAGCGCGCCGAGCGTCGCGTAGCCCAACATCCGCCCGGCCTGATAGGGCAGCAGCGCCGCCCCGGCGAGGCGGCACAGCATCCCGCCGGACGCTGCACGATCGGCCGTCGCTGCCGCCTGGGCGAGCACGAAGGGCGCGCACATCCCGGCGCAATGGGTCGCGCCGCCGGCGAGCCCGGCGACGAACAGCGCCCCCGCCATCGCCGCCATGCCCCCGGGGCCGAGCAGGGTCAGGTCGTGCAGGCAATCCGCAAGCATGTGCGCCCCGCTGCTACCCCGGCTGCCCGTTCTCGGCCTTGCGGCAGATCAAAGCCGCGTCCGCACCGCCCAGAGTTCAGGGAAGAAGCTGCGCTCCAGCGCGCCCTTCAGATAGGCCACCCCGGCGCTGCCGCCGGTGCCCGGGCGCTGGCCGATGATGCGCTCCACGGTCTTCATGTGGCGGAAGCGCCAGGCCTGGAAGGCGTCCTCGATGTCCACCAGCTCCTCGGCCAGTTCGTAGAGGTCGAAATGCGTCTCGGCCTCCCGGTAGATGGTGGCCCAGGCCTCCACCACGCCCTCGTCCGGGCGATAGGACTGCGTCACGTTGCGCGCCAGCACCACCTCGGGCACCCGCACGCCGCGGCGGGCGAGCAGGCGCAGCGCCTCGTCGTAGAGGCTCGGCGCCTCGAAGGCAGCGCGGAGCGCCGCGTGGATGTCGGGACGGTGCCGGTGCGGCTTCAGCATGAACTCGTCCTTCACGCCGAGCTTGAATTCGATCATCCGGTACTGCCAGGACTGGAGGCCGGAGGCCGAGCCGAGCCTGCCGCGGAAGGCGAGATAGTCGTGCGGCGTCATGGTCGAGAGCACATCCCAGGCCTCGATCATCTGGCGCTGGATGCGGCTGACGCGCGCAGTGGCCTTGAAGGCGGGGCGCAGCTCGTCGCGCCGCAGGCACGCCATCGCCAGGTCGAGCTCGTGGTTCATCAGCTTCATCCACAGCTCCTGGACCTGGTGGATGAGGATGAACAGCATCTCGTCATGCTCGCCGGAGCGCGGCCGCTGCGCGGAGAGCAGCGTGTCGAGGTGGAGATAGTCGCCATAGCTCATGCGCCGCGCGAAGTCGGTCTCGATCTCCCGGCGTGCCGCAGGTTCCGACTCCTCGGCCATGGTCAGGCCTCCGTGCGTTGCGGCGGATCCTAGGCGGGGCCTAGTCTCGGGGCATGCTCGACCTGCGGGCACATTTCTCACTTTTCCTCGGCGCCGATCCGGAGCGCCTGCATTTCGCCGCCCACAGCCACCACCCCTGGCCGGATGCGACGCGCGAGGCGCAGCTCGCCGCCTGGGACCTGGCGGCGCGGCGGATGGACGCGAAATGGGGGGAGGTGCTCGGCCCGCTCTGGGCACGCTGCCAAGGGCATGTCGCACGCCACCTGAACCTGCCCGACCCGGCGACCGTGGCCTTCGCGCCGAACACGCACGAATTCGTGGTGCGGCTGCTTTCCTGCCTGCCCAGGCACCGCACGCCGCGTGTGCTGACCACGGACGGCGAATTCCACAGCTTCGCCCGGCAGGTGGCGCGGCTGGAGGAGGACGGGCTGCTCTCCATCCGCCGCATCCCCTCCGAACCGGGCGCGGACTGTCTGCCGCGACTGATCGAGGCGGCGCGCGCGCAACGCTTCGACCTGATCTGGACCAGCGCGGTGTTCTTCGGCACGGGCTTCGCCCTGGACGGCTTCGAGGCGCTGGCGGAGGCGGCCGGCGACGAGGCGCCGCTGGCGATCGACGGCTACCATGCCTTTCTCGCGCGCCCGGTGGATCTTTCCGCGATCGCCTCACGCGCCTTCTGGCTCGCCGGCGGCTACAAATACGCCATGGCCGGCGAGGGTGCGTGCTTCCTGCACTGCCCGCCCGGCTGGGCGGAGCGCCCGCGCGCCACCGGCTGGTTCGCGGGCTTCGGCGCGCTGAGCGAGGCGCCGCAGGGCGCGGTGCCCTATCCGCATGACGGCCGCCGCTTCCTCGGCGCCACCTTCGACCCCTCGGGCCTGTTCCGCTTCGATGCCACGATGCGCTGGCTGCAGGAAGCCGGCGTGACGGTCGCGCAGATCCACGCCCACGCCCATGCGCTGCAGGAGCGCTTTGTCGCGGGACTGGCGGGCACGGGGCTCGATGCCGGCCGGCTCGTCGTGCCACTCGGCGAGAGACGGCGCGGCAATTTCCTCGCTTTCGACCTGCCGGACGCGGCGGCCTGGCAGGCACGGCTTGCCGCGGCGCGGATCGTGACGGACCATCGGGGCAGCCGCCTTCGCTTCGGCTTCGGCCTCCATCACACGGAAGAGGAGGTGGAGCGGCTGCTGGAGCGCCTGCGTGGGCTGCGCTAGAGGTCCGGACCAGCCTACACCCGGCATCGCCTCGGCCCCAGCGGATGGAGCCAGCGCGGTGCAGACACATGCCGCAAAGGGGCATCGGACCTGACCACACCGCTTTCCCCTCTCGCGCTGACCATGGGCGAGCCCGCCGGCATCGGCGCCGAAATCGCAGCCGGCGCCTGGGCAGCCCTGCGCGCCTCGGGCCCGATCTTCGTCTTCCTCGGCGACGCCACCCGAATCTCCGGCGTACCGGTCGCGCGCATCGCCGCGCCCGAGGAGGCCACCGCGGCCTTTCCGCAGGCGCTGCCGGTTTTGCACCGCCC
>JADGHI010000080.1 GCA_019689515.1 Acetobacteraceae bacterium
TCGGCAGCGTCCGATGTGTATAACAGACAGGGGCCCTACCCGCGGCCGACGGCCCGCCCCCGGCAGCTTAGGCGCGGCCGCCTGCGCCTCAGGCCGTGCGGACGAGCAGGCTCGCCAGCGCCCAGGCGATGGCCCAGCACCCGATCGCCATCGCCGTCCATTTCCGGTAACGCGCGAGGGACGCATCGCTCTGCCGACGCCAGTGCCACGCCATCGCGCCCGTGATGGCCGCGAGGCACAGCGCGCCGGCGGCGAAGTTGATGCGCGCGGCGCTCGCGGCCTCTGCGTCTCCCAGCGCCGGCCATCCGGCCCAGAGCGGCAGCAGCATCATCGCCGTGCCGCCGACCAGGGCGACGAGGAAGAGATGGTGTGCGGGCGCGGCGTTCACGGCGGGCGGGTGCTCCGAGACTGCAACGAGGCCAGCCTAGCCCCGCCAGCTTGCGCCTGTCAGCCGCCGCCACGCCAGGCAGCGGAGCAGCGGTGGCGCGGCGAGGATCAGCGTGCAGACCGTCCAGCCCATCGCCTGAAGGTTCGCCGGTCCCTCCCGCACGGCGCTTCCCAGCGCCGCGAGGGCAAGCGCCCCGCCGGCCCAGAGTTCCTCGCGCCCGCCTCCGCCGCGCGGCAAGTCGCGCAGCAGCGCGCGCGCGACGACCGCGACCAGCGGCACGGCGAAGCTCGCGAAGGGGAAGTCGCGGTAGCGCGGATCCACCAGCAGCAGGAGCTGGAGCGCCATCGCGGTCCACAGGAACACGAAGGAAAGGTCGTCCAGCGCCCAGCCGCGCCAGCCGCGCAGCAGGCGCCACCCGCGCCGCGTGGCGAGCAGCGCGCGCACCGTCTCCGTCGCCTGCGCACCGTCGCGCGGCGGCTCGATCGGTGCACCGGCCAGGCGCATCGCCGCGCGGCGCAGCAGCAGGGCGGCGAGCAGCGCCTGTCCGGCCAGGTTGACCGCCGCGGCCAGCTTCAGGTGCTCGTCGAGCGCATCGGGCAGGGTGCCAGCCGCCGCGAAGACCAGCGCATTGCCGAGCGCGAAGGCGAGCACCGCCAGACGCGCCCGCCCGGCTCGGTCCATCCTCGGGAAGGCCCGCAGCGTGCCGGCCCAGAGCACGAGCGACAGCAGCAGCGCGAGCGCGGCGTGGAGCGGCCAGTCCGGATTCTCCACCACCGGCCCGTCGAGCGTGAATTTCGGCCGACGGTCGGCGGTGAACAGCCCCCAGGCGGCGCCGACCGTGCCTTCGAGCTTGTACTTCCAGACCTGGTCGAAGGCCTCGATCAGGTTGTAGTCGAAGCCCTCCTCATGGGCGAGGCGGATGAACTCGCGCAGGAACACCGCCTGGTTGACGCGCGAAGGCGCCGCATCGGCGCGCCAGCGACCGCGACTCGGCCAGCCGACCTCGCCGATGGCGATGGGCTTGCCGGGGAACATCCGCCGCATCCGCCGCACCACCTCGCGCGCATGGGCGATGGCGCGCTCGACGCCGTGCGGCTCGTCCTCCCAGTAGGGCAGGATGTGGATGGTGACGATGTCCACATGGTCTGCGAGCTGCGGGAACTGTGCCCAAAACTCCCAGACATCGGCGTAGGTGACGGGCTGGCGCACAGCGGCGCGCACGCGGTCCAGCGCCGCGGCGAGGTGCTCCATGGGCAGGTCGCGGCGCAGCAGCACCTCGTTGCCGACGACGACGCGCTCGACAGTGTCCGGATAGCGGTTGGCGCTCTCGATCAGGCGCGCGATCTCGCGCTCGTTGCGCGCGGCGTCGGGGCCGAGCCAGGCGCCCTGCCAGACCTTGAGGCCGTGGCGCGCAGCGAGGGCGGGCACGTCGTAGTCGCCCTCGATGCTCGCATAGGTGCGGACGGCGCGCACGCGCGGGGCCAGCAGCGCGAGATCCTGCTCGACCTCGGCCGCACTCGGGTAGCGGTGGCGCAGCGGCGACTGTCCGGGGCGGAACGGCGCGAAGCTGACGGAGTTGAACCGATCGGCGGCCATCGGCACCTCGCCGGCGCGCGGCCGGTTCGGCAGCCACCAGGCGAGCGCGGTCAGAACGGCGCAGAGCAGCAGGAGCGCGGGAAGGACCGCCGGGGGGGATGTGCGCCGGCGCCAGGAGGCGTCTAGCATCGCACCGACGTCATGCCCGGCCATTGCGGCGGAAGCGCGGCGGCGCGAAGGCGTGGGCCGGACCTGTCGCTCGGCCCGACTCTTTTTTCTGCCCTACTCAGGAGACGAACCGACCATGCCCCAGGCTCAAACGGAACCCGACGACGAGGAGATCCGCCCCATCCTGCTCAGCACGCGGCGCATCGCCATCGTCGGCGCGTCCGACCGGCCGTCGCGGCCGAGCTTCGGCGTGGCGCGCTTCCTGGTGGACCGTGGCTACGAGATCGTTCCCGTCAATCCAAGTATCGCCGGACGGGAGCTGCACGGCGCCCGGATCGTGGCCTCGCTCGCCGAGGCCGGTCCGCTCGACATGGTGGACGTGTTCCGCCGCTCCGAGGATGCAGGAGCGGTGGTGGACGAGGCGGTGCGCCTCGGGGCGCGGACGGTGTGGCTGCAGCTCGGCGTGATAGACCACGAGGCGGCGGCACGCGCCCGGGCACGGGGCGTGGCGGTGGTCATGGACCGCTGTCCGGTCATCGAATGGCGCCGCCTCGGCCTGCCGGCACGAATCGACGGCGCGACGACCGCCGCGTGACCGATCCGTTGCGTGGCCATCGGCACGACCGTCGCAAGGCTGCCTGCGAATCGTCTTGAAACGTCCATTGTCTCGGGCCAACTCGGTCCGCGGCCCGGCCGGGCCGAGCCGTCCGATTCCGGACGGCCGCGCCATTTGCCGGGAAACGGCCGGGTCTGGGAGCAAGGATCGACATGAACGACGAGGAACGTCGCATCATCACCGCCTTCGTGGAGCGGATCAGCGGCGTGCAACCGAGCGGCGGCGGACAGGGCGCAGGTCCCTGGGGCGGCAGCGTGCCGAGCACCGCTGCCGCGCAGCCGCAGCGCCCGCCGCTGCCGCCGATCGATCCCGAGGCGGACCGCCTGATCGCCGAGCTGTTCCAGCGCTATCCGGAGGCGCGCTATCGGATCACGCAGTTCGCCTTCGTGACCGAGGCAGCGCTGATCCAGGCACAGAACCGCATCCAGGAGCTGGAGTGGGAGCTGGAGAACGCCCGTCGTCAGGCCGAGTACGCGCAGGCCTCGTCGCAGCAGGCGCGCAGCGGCGGCGGCTTCCTCGGTGGCCTCTTCGGCGGCGGCGGCCGGCCCGCAGCGCCCCCACCACCGATGCCGCCGCGGCCGCAGCCGCTGATGCCGCCGGCGGGCGCCGCCACCCCGCAGATGCTGCAGCAATCCGCGATGGGGCCGGGGCGGAGCGGGCCGGGCTTCCTCGGCACCGCGCTGACCACCGCGGCCGGCGTTGCGGGCGGCATGGTGCTCGGCAACGCGCTGATGAGCATGTTCTCGGGCGGTCATGGCGGCGGCGCCGCGCAGGCCGCGTCCTTCGCAGGGGGCGGCGGCGCCTTCGGGCAGGAGCAGGTCCCGAGCAGCGACGTTGGTGCCGCCGCGTCGCCCTGGACCGATCCGGGTCAGGCCGCGGCCGGCCTCTGGGGCGGGCAGAAGAGCCCCTACCAGGACGACGCGCAGCCTGCGGCCGCGGGCGACTGGGGCCAGGATGACGCGCAGCCGGCCGGCTACGACTACGGCGAGGACGATGCCGGCGGATATTATGACGATGCCGGCGGGGACGAGGAGTTCTGAGCGGGTCTCCCTCGGGCGGCGCCTGACTGCCGCCTGGCTTTGATCCCCGGCGTGCCGTGAGAGAACCCGCTCACGGCACGCCCTTGCTCCCGATCGGCCAGGTCCGCCCGATCAGCGTCCCGACCAGGGCGTACGGGCCCACAGCTCGCGGTAGCGACTCTCGGTGGCGCGCAATCTCGCGAACCAGGCGTCGCCGATCTCGAGCTGCGGCTCGGTGAAGCGGGACTCGAGGATGCGGACGAATTCCGGATCCTTCCCGATATCCGCCGTCGCCTCGCGCAACTGGGCGAGGATCGCGGGCGGCGTGCCGGCGGGCGCGACGATGCCGCGCTCGGAGGCCATCTCCACTGGATAGCCGAGTTCGCGCAGGGTCGGCACGTCGCGGCGGAAGCGGCTGCGCGTGGCGCCGCCCTGGGAGAGGACGCGGATCTTGTCCGGGTTCGCCGTCACCGGGCCGAGGTTGAGGCCGATCAGGTCCACCTGCTTGCCGAGCAGCGCGGTGCGCTGCTGGGCGTCGCCCTGGAAGGCGACATGGCTGAAGCGCGTCCCCGTCGCCGCCTGCAGCAGCACGAGCTGGAGGTGGTCGTCGGTGCCGACGCCGGGCGAGGCGTAGGTGATCGTGTCCGGCCGGCGCTTCGCCTCCTCGATGACGTCGCCGAGGCTGCGCCAGGGGCTGTCCTCGTGGCAGGAAATCGCGCTCGGGTCGGTGACGAGGTTCCCGATCGGCGCGAAGTCGTCGAGCTTGAACTGTGCCTGACGCTCGATCGGGATGGTGAGCAGGCCCGGCATGTTGGTGGTGCCGAGGGTGTACCCGTCCGGCCGCGCGCGCGCGACCTGGCCGAGCGCGACCTCGCCGCCCGCGCCGGGGCGGTTGACGACGACGACGGTGCCGCCGAGCCGCTTCTCGAGGAGGCTCGCATAGGCGCGCGCGTCGAGGTCGGTGCCGCCGCCGGGGACGAAGCCGACGACGATCTCGATCGGCCGCGCCGGGAAGCGCACGGTCTGGGTGATCGCCGGCGTCGCCAGGGTGGAGAGGCCCGCGGCGAGCGCGGCGCGGCGGGTAATGGTTCGGCTCATGATGGACGTTTCCCTTCGTTGCTGTTGAACCAGGCGATGAGTCGGGTGAGGCCCTCGCGCATGTCCACGAGCGGCTTCCAGCCGATCACGCGTTCCGCCTCCTCGTGCGCGATGCGGAAGGCGCCGCCGCTGGTCAGGCGCACCTTGCCCGGCTCGTTGCCGACGAACTCGGGCTCGGGCCCGCCGCCGGCGAGCTCGGTGACGAGCTTCACCAGCTCGAGCGTCGTGATCGGCGCGGGGCCGGAGGTGTTGACCGCGACGTCGGTGGCCTTGCTCTCGAAGGCCATGCGGTTGGCACGGGCGAGGTCGCCGACATAGACGAAGTGCTTGGTCTCGCTGCCGTCGCCGAAGACCTGCGGGCGCTCGCCGCGCTTGATGCGATCGTAGGTCTCGATGATGTAGAGAGCGTTGGCGGCGCGGTAGTGCTGGCGCTCGCCATACACGGTGGAGTAGCGCAGCACGACGTAGTCGAGGCCGTGCCTGCGCTTGTAGTCCCGGCAGAGCTGCTCGCCGATGATCTTGGAGGCGCCGTAGAGGATCGCCGCCGGCGGGGCGCCGTGGCTGTGGAAGGGCGTGGTCTCCAGGAGGTCGCCGGAGACGCCCGGGCCGTAGCCATAGACCGCGTTGGAGGAGGCGAAGACCACCTTGCGCAGCCGGTTCGCCCGCGCCGCCTCCAGCGCGTTCTGCACGCCGCGGATGTTGACGTCGAGCCCGCCCCAGGGATCGCGGTCCATCGAGAGCGTCATGTAGGCGGCGAGCAGCAGGGCGCCGTGGCAGCCCTCCATGGCCCGCAGCAGGTCGGGCAGGCGCATCACGTCGCCGCGGACCAGGCGCAGGCGGGGGTGGTCGCGCAGATGGGCGATCGCCTGCTCCGAGCCGAAGGAGAAGTTGTCGAACAGCACCACCTCGGCGGCACCGTGGTCGAGCAGCTCGCCGGCGGTGGCGGAGCCGACCAGGCTGGCGCCGCCGACGATGATGAAGCGATGGCCGGCGATGGGCAGCGCGGCGTCCGTCATGCTGGGGGTCCTCCCGGATTTGCGCCGCAGGATGGACCGGACGGCCCTTGACATGAAGCCCCCCGGTGGGCGCAGGCTCCCGGCCTCAAGGGGGGCGAGCCATGAGAGGTGGCACGGCACTTCACCGGCGCGGCGGAAGGCCGTGCCGAGCCATCCGCGTGTAGGGCTGCACCGTAGTGAGGCCGGCCTGGTGCCGGCCCGGAGGTCACCGCGACGCCAGGATGCCGTGCATCAGCGCCGCGCCGCCTCCAGCCGCGTCAGCTCCGCGAGGAACCGCTCGGCGGCGAGATCCGGCGGCCAGGGGCGCCAAGGCGTGCCACCATAGACCGCGACGAGCGGATCGTCCTCGATCACCGCCGCGCGGATGCCGAGCGTGCGGCGCACCTCCTCGCGGCTCCAGCCGGCGACGTGCACCGCCTCCGCCGCCGCCGCCGCGATATCGGCGGCCTTGTGCGCGCGCTTCTCCTCCGCCGTCCAGGGCAGCAGCCTGTAGCGCGCGGCGACCGCGGCGCTCAGGCGGCCCTGCAGCTCCGCGAAGGCCGGGCCGAGGAAGGGCTTGAGCGGCGAGATGCAGTCGAAATTGATCAGCCCCTCCTCGGCGTCGTGCAGCAGCTCGCGCAGCGCCTCCGCCGCGCCGAGCGGGCCGCCGGCACGGGCGCGGCGCAGGTGCAGCACCGTCAGCGCGTGCTGCGCGACGGAGAGCGGCTCCGGCCAGATGGAATGCCCGCCCCAGCGGAAGGTGCGCGCGAGGCCGACGGCGAGGTCGGCGTCGGTCCAGTCGAAAGGTGTCGGCGCCAGCAGGTCGAGCCGGCGGCCGGAGGGCAGCCGCACCCAGGCGCGCCGCGGCGGCTTCGGCTCGGCCTGCCGGCGCGGCGGCGGCAGCGTCGTGCGGCTGCCGCTCCTCCTCACAGCTTCGGCGCGGAGATGTCGAACTCCTCGGTCACCGCCAGGTCCTCGTCGAACCATGCCTTGATGCCGGCGCGGCGCTGGCCGATGTACTCCGGCCGCCCGTCGGCGCCGAGGCGCATGGTCAGGTCGTGGCCCGGGATCAGCAGCGTGCCCGGCACCTTACGCCACAATTCCCAGATGGCGTCGAGCGAGGCCTCGCTCGCGCGCTGGTCCATCGTCATGTCCACCGCGCGGGAGAGGAGCTCGGCACGGTTCTTCGCCGCGTCGCCGGTGAACAGCACCGGGACCTCGTTGGAGGTCAGGTAGAACAGCAGGCAGCCCGGCGTGTGGCCCGGCACCTCATAGGCCGTGAAGCCGTCGAGGAATTCCTGCCCGTGCTCGATCAGGCGCAGCCGCGGCGAGCGCGCGAGGTCGGCGACGTAGAGCTCCGGCAGCGGGTTAAAGCCGGTCGGGACCTTGGTGGCCCAGTCCATCTCGGTCTTGCCGATCCAGACCGTCGCGTTCGGGAACAGGGTGTAGTTGACGCTGTGGTCCCAATGGGCGTGGGTGAGGAGGATATCGGTCACGTCCTCTGCCTTCACCCCGCGCGCGTCGAGCTGCTTCTTCAGCTCCGGCCGGATCGAGAAGGCGCCGACATCCACCAGGAGGGTGCGCTTTTCGGAACGCAACAGGGCGATGGTGCTCCAGCCGAGCCCGCCGTGGCAGACGCTTTTGCCAGGGTAGCCCTGCACGAGCACGTCGATGCGATACATGGGGTGTCGTCCTCTCTTCGCTGACCGATCCGGGGGGCGGGAGTGTCGCGCAGAGCGGGCGCGCTGCGAAGCGCCCGGAACGTCAGGGGACCTGGCCGGCCCCGATCCCCCCGGCCGAGAGACTCCGCAGGAATTCGGCCGGGCTCCCGGCGCTGCGCTTGGCGAAGCCCATAAGCATGGCCAGCTCGGCTTCGGTATAGCGCTTGCGGAGGCGTTCCATCTCCTCCCGCATAGGCCAGTCAATCGCCCCGGCTGCCGCCGTCAGCGATCGGCCACGCGTCCGGCCCCTAGCTGCGCCGCACCGTCCAGACCTCGAAACCGGGATGGCGACGAGCAAACAGCTCCACAACCGTGTCCGCCAGGTGGCCCTCGAACACCACCAGCTCGTCGCCGGCACTGACCATGCGGCCCAGCCAGTCCACGAAGGGTTCCGCAAGCTCCTCGTTGACCACCTTGTAGACCGGGCCGAGATTGGCCGGGTCATAGACTTCGCGGACACGGGCGGCGAGCCGATGGAGGTGGTGGGCCTCGGTGGCCATGCGGCTCAGCACCACATCGAGGCTGATCGTCTGGGTCGCCGTATCGGCAAGGTGCCGCTTCACGAAGTCCGTCTTTCCCTTCCCCGTGCCGCCGAGAACGAACGCCACCCGCACCGGACGGCGCCGGCAGTGATAGACCGAACGGGGCACAGGGTCGCCCGGCGTCAATTCGGGGCGGGCGACGAGGCGGGGAGCGAAGGAACGGAGGAGCCGCCGCTCCAGCAGTTCCACCGTGGGGTAAAGGTGCTCGCCGTCGTGCCGGGCGCGGAGCACCATTGATCGCCCCGGCTGTTGCACCACACCGCATTCGAGCACCAGTATCCCGTCGGGCGCCAGAATTCCGGCGATCCGATCCAGCACGCCGATCGGGTTCGGCTCGTAGTGCATCGCCGAAATCCAGAGCACCAGGTCGAACGGCCCTTCCGGCAACACGTCCCAGGACTGCTCAAGGAAACGCACCCGGTCGCTGCCGTAGCGCTGGCGCGCGAAGGCGAGGCTCGGGCCGTGGCGGTCGATCCCGATCACCTCCTTCGCGCCACGCTCGGCGCACCAATGGGAGAAGAGGCCCTCATTGCACCCGATGTCGAGCACGCGCTTGCCGTCCAGCCGCTCAGGGATCGCGAGGCGCGCCCACTTTTTTCGGCTGTCCGACACGCTGGAGGCCAAGCCGTCGTGAGACTGATATGGTTTCGTAATCGCATTCATTCGGCACGGACCTCTCGTTTGTCATAAAGGCTTAACACAACCATAACGGGCAGGAAGGATAAAATATTCCATTTAGATCGGCGGCCTCAGGCGCTGATCGAGCCAACCACCGAACCCGCACAGCGGCCATGGACGGCGGCGGTCCGACAGAGCGGCCCCGCGTCCGGCACGCCGGGCGGCTCGGCCGCCTGCCGCTCCCTCGTCCTCGATTGCGTAAGGCTCGCGCTCCCCCGGCGCCGCGTGCGCCTGCCGGGCGAAGCGTGACGGCAGGGCAGCGGGATCGGAGGATGAGCGAAGCGCGCCCGTGCAACCAGCACCCTCGCCAAGGCCGCCGAACCCGCCAGGGCAGGAGCCCGCAAGATCGTTCGGAACGTCGCGCCGGATGCGGTTCCGAGCGAGCGAGTTCAGCCCGCGCCCTGCGGCGGCCGGAACCGGCGTGTCGCCCCACACGCCATGACCACCTCGCGGCAGCATGCCTCGCCGGCATCCGCACGCATCGCCGCCGCCCCGGCCTCCTGGCTGCGAGTCCGGCCCCCGGAGCCCTTGCATCCGTGGGACGCGCCGTGTCTGTTCCTCGGCTGTTCCCACTTCCACGAGGCCCGATTCGCGTGCGCCTGCTGCACACCGCCGACTGGCATCTCGGCCGCAGCCTGGCCGGCGCCTCCTTCCTCGAGGACCAGGCGCACCTCCTGCGCGGCCAGTTCCTCGACATCCTGCGCGACACCCGCCCCGATGCGCTGCTGATCGCGGGCGACGTCTTCGACCGCGCCGTGCCGCCGGTCGAGGCGGTGGAACTGCTCGACGACATACTGGGCGAGGTCGTGCTCGGCCTGCGCATCCCGACCGTGCTGATCCCCGGCAACCACGACGCGACGGAGCGCCTCGCCTTCGGCGCACGGCTGATGCGCGAGGGCGGCCTGCACATCGCCGATTCCGCGCTCGGCACGCCGATCCGGTTCGAGGACGCGCATGGCGAGGTCTGGGTCCTGCCCTCCGGCTACGCCTCGCCGCTGCTGCTGGCCGAGCTGCTCGAAGACGACTCCGTCGCCTGCCACGACAGCGGCTTCGCCGTGATCTGCCGCCGCCTACGCGAAGCCTGCCCGCCCGGCGCCCGCACGGTGATGGTCGCACACGCCTTCCTCACCGACGGGCAGACCAGCGAGAGCGAGCGGCTGCTCCAGGTCGGCGGCGCGAAGGCGGTCTCGCCGGCGCGGTTCGAAGGGTTCCACTACGTCGCGCTCGGCCACCTCCACCGGCCGCAGACGGTGGGCGATGGCGGGCGCATCCGGTACTCGGGCTCGCCGCTCGCCTACTCCTTCTCCGAGGTGGGGCACCGCAAGTCGGTGACGCTCGTGGAGATCGATGCGGCGGGTGCGGTGCGGACCGAGGAGATCGCGCTGACTCCGAAGCGCGCCCTGCGCGTGGTGGAGGGGACGCTCGAGGAGGTCCTCTCCACAGAGAAAGCCGAAGGGCGCGAGGATTACCTCCGCGTCCGCCTGACTGACCCCAACCCGGTCTGGGACCCGATGACGCGGCTGCGCGAAGCCTTCCCCAACGTGCTCGAACTGGTCTTCGCGCGGCACGAGGCGTTGGACGAGGCCGGCGGGCCCAGCGCGGCCGACATCGGCGCGGCCATGCGCCAGGGCGGGGCCGACCCGCTCGCACTGCTCGAAGCCTTCTACGTCGAGATGCGTCGCCAGCCCCTGCCGGACGCCGGCCGCGCCGTCGCGCGCGAGGCGATCGAGGCGGCCCTGGCATCGGCGACGGCGGAGGGCTGATGCGCCCGCTCCGCCTGCGCTTCGCCGCCTTCTGCGCCTATGGCGGCGAACAGGTGCTGGATTTCGAGGAGAGCCTCGGCCCGCATCGCCTGTTCCTGATCCATGGCCCGACCGGCGCGGGCAAGACCAGCGTGCTCGACGCGCTGTGCTACGCGCTGTTCGGCGAGAGCAGCGGCGAGGAACGCGCGCCCGCGCATCTGCGCAGCCACCACGCGGCGCCCGACACGCGCACCGAGGTCGAGCTCGAATTCGCGCTCGGGCCGGAGCGCTACCGCGTGCTGCGCCGCCCCGCCTGGGAACGGCCCAAGCGGCGCGGCAGCGGCACCATCACCGAGCCTGGCGAGGCCGTGCTGTGGCGCGTGCGGAACGGCGCCGCGACCGTCGTCGCGGAGGGCGAGCGCGCGGTGCGGCCGGCCGTGGAGTCGCTGCTCGGCTACAGCGGAGCCGAGTTCCGGCAGGTGGTGCTGCTGCCGCAGGGCCGGTTCCGCGAGCTGCTGACGGCCAAGCCGGGCGAGCGGCAGCAGATCCTGAACAAGCTGTTCCACACCGCGCTCTACCGGCGCATCGAGAAGGCACTCGCCGAGCAAGCCAAGCTGGCAGCCGCGGAATGCAAGCGCCTGGAGACGCTGCGCGCCGAACGCCTGCGCCAGGCCGGCGCAGAATCGGTGGAGGACGCGGTCGTTGCGCGCGCCGACCTCGCCGCGGCGCTCGAGGCCGCGGAGCAGCGGCGAGCACAGGCGGCGGAAGCGGCAAGGCACGCCCGCGCCGCCGCGGAAACCGGGCGCCGCCAGGCCGAGCTGCTGGCGCGTGCGGCGCAGGCCGCTGCAGCGCTGTCCGCGCTGGAAGCGCGCTTGCCGGAGCAAGCGGCCCGGCGAGAGCGGCTCGAAGCGGCGCGCGGCGCCGACCGCCTGCGCGGCGCGGCGGCAGCATGGGAAGG
>JADGHI010000081.1 GCA_019689515.1 Acetobacteraceae bacterium
GCTACCCGCGGCCGTTCATCGCCAGCACCGGCGCCGCGGCTGCGGCGACGGACATCCTGATCCCGCCCTCGATCGCCTTCATCGTCTATGCGGTGCTGGTGCCGGGCGTCTCCGTGCCCGCGATCTTCATGGCCGGGATGTTCCCGGGGATTCTTGCGGGGCTCGCGATCATCGCGACGGTGGTGACGATCTCGCTCGTCAGGGATTTCGGCGGCAGGGCGGCGCGGGCGCAGGAGCGGCTGCGCGTCTGGCAGACCTTCCGGGAGGCGTTCTGGGGGCTGCTCGCGCCGGTGATCATCCTCGGCGGCATGCGCATCGGCGCCTTCACTCCGACCGAGGCGGCGGTGATGGCGGTGTTCTACGGCCTGCTCATCGGCTTCGTGGTGTACCGCACCCTCACGCTGCGCGACGTCTACGAGATGCTGGTCGAGGCCGGGGAACTCTCGGCCGTCATCCTGATCGTGGTGGCGCTGGCGAGCGTCTTCGCCTGGTCCACGAGCACGCTCGGCATCGTGCAGCCCGTCGCGGCCTGGGTGGTGGGGCTCGGCTTCGGCGAGTACGGCACGCTGGTGCTGCTGACGCTGCTGCTGGTGGTGGTCGGGATGTTCCTCGACGGGATCTCGATCTACCTGATCCTTCTGCCGGTGCTGGTGCCGATCGCCAACGCCTTCGGCTGGGACCTGGTGTGGTTCGGCGTGATCCTGACGATGAAGATCGCGATCGGGCAGTTCACCCCGCCGATGGCCGTGAACCTGATGGTGAGCTGCCGCATCGCCGGCGTGAGCATGGAGAGCACCATCCCCTGGGTGACCTGGCTGGTCGGGGCGATGCTGGTGGCGCTGGCGCTGGTGATCGCCTTCCCGGCGATCGCGCTGTGGCTGCCGCGGGTGATGGGGATGTAGCGGAGCGGGACGGGCGCCCGCCCTGCGGCGCCGCCGCTACCATCGTGCCGCCCATCACCCGGCGCTCCGTGCCGCCCGCGTCGCCCGCGCCGCGTCGAGCCCGGCGCGGCGCCCGAACACCAGCCCTTTCAGCACCGAGGTCGCGCCCGTGTAGGTGCCCCAGTAGAGCCCGACCACCTCGCCCGCCGCGTAGAGGCCCGGGATCGGCAGGCCGTCGGCGTCGAGCACCCGCGCGTCGCCGTCCACCTTCACGCCGCCGAAGGTGAAGACGTTGGCCGACATCACCGGGTAGGCGTGGAAGGGCGGCTCGTCGAGCGGCATCGCCCAGTTCGACTTCGGCGGGTCGAGGTCGCCGCGCGTCGCGAGCCCGTCGAGCTCCAGCGGCCTCCACTCCCGCCCCGGCACGCAGGCGGCGTTGTAGCGGTCCACCGTCGCGCGCAGCCGCTCCGGCCGCAGGCCGAGCGCCGCCGCCAGCGCCTCGATGCTGCCGGCGACGACCGGCGGCTTGTCGGTGCGGATGGCCAGGCGGTAGTTCGGGATGCGCGTGTGCCGCGCGTCCAGCACGCACCAGGCGAGGCCGTCGCGCTGCTCGAAGATGCGCCGCGTGACGCGCTCGTAGGTCGCGTCCACCGTGCCCGGCGCCTCGTCGGTGAAGCGCTCGGCGTCCTTGTTCACCAGGATGCCGTAGGGGAAGATGAAGACCGAGGGCTCGGAGATGCCGGAGCGCGGGTCCACCGGCTCGGCGTGGTAGCTGCCGAAGTCGCCGGCGGGCGCGGCGCCGGCGGCGAGCGCCATGCGGATGCCCTCGCCGCGGTTGAAGTAGCCGCCCTTGCAGATCGGCCGCAGGTACACCGCGCGCGGGCCGACGTAGCGCGTCATCATCTCGGCGTTGCCCTCGAACCCGCCGCAGGCGAGCACGACCCGGCCCGAAAGGCGCAGCGCCCGCCCGCCTTGACGCGCGAGGAGGCCGGTGACGCGCCCGTCCTCGTCGCGCAGCAGCTCCGTCGCGGTCGTCTCGTAGAGGAAGGTCACGCCGAGGCGCTCGGCCTGCGCCGCCAGCGCCTCGACCAGCGCGGCGCCGCCGCCGACCGGCAGCAGGCGCGGCTGCGATTTCGTGAGGAACTGCGTCGGCAGGAAGTCGAAGCGCACGCCGAAGCCCCGGAGCCACGCGATGGTGGGGCCGGCCTCCTGCGCGAAGGTCTGGATCAGGTCGGGGTCGGCGAGGCTGAGCGCGCGCGCCGCCGGGTGCCGCTCCGCCCGCGGGCGCGCGGCCTCCTCGACGAGCTCGGGGTCGATGGCGCCGCTGCCGTTCTCGGCGAGGTGGGTCTCGAAGTCGTCGGTCACCTCGCTGTGGCTCTTCATGCGGAGGTAGGCCTCGGTGTAGCGGCTCTGCCCGCCGCGCTCCTCGCGCGGCGCGCGCTCCAGCACGGCCACGCGCGCCCCCGCCTCCGCCGCCGCCACCGCCGCCGACAGCCCGGCGCAGCCGCAGCCCGCAACCACCACGTCAAACCCACCGCTCCGCATCGGTCGTCATCCTCTCCTGTTCGCGGCCAGCCGCCGGCTCGCCTGCCACGCGGTCATGGCCCTGGCCGCGCTCGTCGCAGATGCCGGACCGATGCCACGGATCGCCGGTCCCGGCGATGGCGGTCGGGAAAAGGCCCCCGCGCCGCCATCTCCGCCCCGCCGGAGAGGGGGCGCCCTGGTGCGGGCGCCGCCGACCGCTACGCGCCGCCGTTCCGCGCGAGCCCGGCGACCGCGCGCAGCAGCTCGGCGTCCGAGTAGGGCTTCTGGATCAGCGGAAGCTCCCGTGCCGCCGCGCCCGCGCAGGCTTCGGCGTAGCCGGAGGCGAGCAGCACCCGAAGATGCGGCCAGCGCCTCCGGATCGTGCCCGCCAGGTCGAGGCCGTTGGGCCCGCCCGGCATCAGCACATCCGTGAACACCAGGTCGAAGTCCGTGCCCTGGCTCCGCTCCAGCAGGTCGAGCACCGCCCGCGCGTCGCGCAACGCCGTCGCCTGGTGTCCCGCCCCTTCGAGCAGCGCCACTGCGAGGCGGGCGACTCCCGGATCGTCGTCCACCACCAGCACCCGGACCCCTGCCGTGCCGGCATCCAGCGATCCGGCCGGCGAGGATGCCGCTGCCGCCACCCCTCCCTCGCGCTGCGGGGGGCGGGCCGCGGCGGGCCGCTTGGTGGCCGCCGGCAGGCGGAAGATCACCGTCGTGCCCCGGCCGACCTCGCTCTCGATCCCGAACGCCCCGCCCGCCTGCTTGGCGAAGCCGAAGGCCTGCGAGAGGCCGAGCCCAGTGCCCTTGCCCGGTGGCTTGGTCGTGAAGAACGGCTCCAGCACCCGCCCGAGCAGCTCCTTCGGGATGCCGGTGCCGGTGTCGCTGACGCGGATCACGACGCAATCGCCTTCGAGCCCCTCCTTGGGCTCGTGCAGCGTGGCGTTCTCCGCGCTGATCCGCAGCACGCCGCCGCGCGGCATCGCGTCGCGCGCGTTGATCGCGACGTTCAGCAGGGCCAGCTCGAACTGCGCCGGGTCCACCTCGATCGGCCGGAGCCCGTCCGGAAAGTCCGTCTCGATGCGGATGTCGCCGCGCAGCGAGCGCGCGGCCAGGGTGGCGACCTCGCGCAGCCGCGCGCTGGTGTCGATCACCTCGGCGCACAGCGGCAGGCGGCGCGCGAAGGCGAGCAGGTGCCGCGTCAGTCCCGCGCCGCGCTCCGTGGCCTTGCGCATGCCCGCGATGATCTCGGCCGCCTGGGGCGCGTCCTCCGGGAGATGCCGCTCCAGCAGCCGCAGGCCACCGCCGATGACCTGCAGCAGGTTGTTGAAGTCGTGCGCCACGCCGCCGGTAAGCTGGCCGACCGCTTCCAGCCGCTGGGCCTGCGCGAGCTGTTCGCGCATCTCCTCGAGCGCGCGCTGCGCCTCGCGCCGCTCGGTGGCGTCGCGGGTGACCTTGGCGAAGCCGATCAGCCGGCCGCCCTCGTCGCGGACCGGCTCGATGACCGCGCTCGCCCAGAACCGGCTGCCGTCCTTGCGTATCCGCCAGCCCTCGGTCTCGTAGCGGCCCTCGGCGGCGGCGAGGACGAGCCCGCGCCCCGGCAGCCCCGCCGCGCGGTCCTCCTCGGTGTAGAAGCGGGAGAAGTGCTCGCCGAGGATCTCGTCCGCCGTGTAGCCCTTGATCCGCCGCGCGCCCTCGTTCCAGTTCGTCACCCGGCCGGTCAGGTCGAGCATGAAGATGGCGTAGTCCGTGACGCTGTCGATGAGCAGGCGGAAGCGCCGCTCGCTCTCCTCCAGCCTGCGCTGCACCTCGCGCCGCTCGGTGATGTCACGGGTGATCTTGGCGAAGCCGATCAGCCGGCCTTCCCCGTTGCGGATGGCGTCGATCACCACGTTCGCCCAGAAGCGCGAGCCGTCCTTGCGGACCCGCCAGCCCTCGGTCTCGTAGCGGCCCACGCGCGCGGCCGTGGCGAGGGCGTGGGTGGGCCGGTCCGCCGCCCGGTCCGCCGGCGTGTAGAAGCGCGAGAAGTGGCTCCCGACCACCTCCTCGGTGGCGTAGCCCTTGATCCGCTCGGCGCCCGGATTCCAGTTCGTCACGCGGCCTTCGGTGTCGAGCAGGAAGATCGCGTAGTCGGTCACGCCCTCGACGAGGATGCGGAACTGCTGCTCGCTGTCCGACAGGGGGCTCCTCGCCTCCTGCAGCGCGGCGGCGTCGCGCGTCACTTCCGCGAAGCCGGCGAGCCGGCCCGCCCCGTCAAGCACCGTCGCCAGCACGGAGGTCGCCCAGAACCGGGTGCCGCCCTTGCGGACCCGCCAGCCCGAAGCCTCGTGCCGCCCGGTCCGCGCCGCCGTGGCGAGCGCCGCCTCCGGCAGGCCCTCGGCGCGATCCTCCTCGGTGTAGAGGCATGCGTGGGGCTTGCCCATCGCCTCCTCGGCGTCGTAGCCGAAGAGGTTCTCGGCGCCGGTGTTCCAGCTTTCGATGCGTCCTTGCGAGTCCAGCGCACAAACGGCGACGTCGGTCAGCGCCGCCGCCAGGGCTTCGTAGCGCCGGTCCGACGCAGCGGCGGCACCGGCCTTCAACTCGACAATCTTGGTCTGCATGGGGGCGGCTCCTGGAGGCGCGGTGGTCGGTCCCGCGGTTCCTCCCCGCCGTTCACGTACGAGGCTGGGCCGAAGGTGGTATCCGATCGGATCCTGTGGTGCCGAGTGCGAGGTCGCGAAATCAACTTGTGCGGATCGCGAGCCGATTCAGGAACGTGCGGACACGCCGCATCTCTCGGCACAACAGCTAATAATAACTTGGGCCCGCGATCCTGAGTCTTCAACCCTGGCCTGCGTACGCTAGCCGGGCGGTGTCCGGGGCCGCCTTTCCGGCACCGGCTTCAGACGCCGCCCACCGCCCGGCGAGCGGAAACCTCTATCCGGCCGATGCCGGGGCCTTCGCGTAGTCGGCGTCCGAGACGTGCTCGAACCACGCCGTGCCCTCGCCCTTGTCGTTGTTCTCCGACATGGCGAGGTGCGAGAAGATCCGGTCCGGCGCCGCACCATGCCAGTGACGGACATTCGGCGGGATCAGCACCGTGTCGCCGGGACGCAGTTCCTGCACCGGCTCGCCTTCGCGCTGGTAGCGTCCGACGCCGGACAGGCAGTAGAGCGTCTGCCCCACCGGATGTGCGTGCCAGGCCGTGCGCGCGCCGGGCGTGAAGGTGACGACGCTCGCGCGCATGCGCGAGGGCGGCTTCACGGACAGGATCTCGTCCTGGAAGACGACGCCGGTGAAGTTGCTCGCCGGGGCTTGCTTGGTGGAACGCGCGGATGCGCGGATGACGGTCATGGTTTCCTCCATTCCTCGAGGGTGACAGGGGCGCGGCGGATCGCCGCCCAGACCCGCTCCGGCGTCGCCGGCAGGTCGAGATGACGGACGCCGAGCGGGCGCAGCGCGTCCACCACGGCGCCGAGCAGCGCGGGCAGCGCGCCAACCGTGCCGGCCTCGCCGGCGCCCTTGACGCCGAGCGGGTTGGTCGCGGTGGGCACCGGATTGCTCAGCACCGTCATGGCGCAGAGCTCGTCGGCGCGCGGCATGGCGTAGTCGAGGAAGCTCGCGGTCAGGAGCTGGCCGCTCTCCGGCGCATAGCGGATGCACTCGCCGAACACCTGGCCGAAGCCCTGGGCGACGCCGCCGTGGATCTGGCCCTTGAGCAACAGCGGGTTGATCACGGTTCCGACATCGTCCACGACCACGTAGGAGAGCAGGGCGGTCTCGCCCGTCTCCGGGTCCACCTCCACCTCGCAGACATGGCAGCCGTTCGGGAAGGTGGCGTCGCCGGGGCGGGTGACGAGCAGCGCCGAGAGGCCGAGCTCCTCGCCCGGCGGCAAAGCGCCGGGGAGGTAGCTCTGGCGCGCCAGCTCCTCGATGCCGATTGCGCGGTCGGTTCCGGCGACGCGGAAGGCGCCTTCGGCGAACTCGATATCGGCCTCGTCGGCCTCCATCAGATGCGCGGCGATGCGCTTGCCGCGGGCGATGATCCTCTCCGCCGCGCCGACCAGCGCGCCGCCCGCCGCCATCATGGAGCGCGAGCCGATGGTGCCGCGGCCATGCGTCACCAGATCGGTGTCGCCGCAGACGACGCGGATGCGCTCCGGCGCGATGCCGAGGCGCGAGGCGGCGATCTGGCGGAACACCGTCTCGTGCCCCTGGCCGTGGTTGTGGCTGCCCATCAGCAGGGTGACGGAGCCGCCGGAATCGAAGCGGATCTCCGCCGCCTCCTCCATCGGGCCGCGATGCGGGCCGCCCGCGCTCTCGATGGCGTTGGCGAGGCCGATGCCGCGCAGCCGGCCGCGGCGGCGCGCCTCCTCGCGCCGCGCGGGGAAGCCAGCCCAGTCGGCCGCCTCGAGCGCCATCTCCATGTTCCGCGCGAAGTCGCCGCTGTCGTAGGTGTAGTCGAGGCCGGTGCGGAACGGCATCGCCTCGCGCGGGATCAGGTTCCGCCGGCGCAGCTCGATCCGGTCGATCCCCATCTCGTCCGCGGCGAGGTCGATCACGCGCTCGATCGCGTAGATCGCCTCCGGCCGCCCGGCGCCGCGATAGGGCGCCGTCGGCTGGGTGTGGGTGAAGATCCCGCGCACCTCGGTGCAGATGTGCGGCGTGCGATAGACGCCGGCGAGCCCGCCGACATTGTTGGTCGAGGAGACGGGCCCCTGCCAGGCCAGGTAGGCGCCGAGGTTGCACAGCGTGCGCACGCGCAGCGCCAGGAAGGTGCCGTCCGCGTCCAGCGCCAGCTCGGCGGTCGAGATGTTGTCCCGCGCGTGGGTGTCCGCGAGGAAGCTCTCCGTCCGCGTCGCGGTCCAGCGCACCGGCCGGCCGAGGCGCTTCGCCGCGTGCAGCGCGAGCACGTATTCCTGGAACGGGCTCTCCTTCATCCCGAAGCCGCCGCCGACATCGGGCGAGATCACGCGCAGCCGGTTGCTCGGCACCTTCAGCGCATGGATCGCGATCTCGTTGCGCATCACATGCGGAAGCTGCGTGCCGGTGACGAGGGTGTAGCGGTCCTCGACCGGGTCGTGGGTCGCAAGCGCGTTGCGCGGCTCCATCGGATTGGCGGAGACGCGGGTGATGCGGAAGTCGAGTCGCGCGACATGCGCGGCGCGGGCGAAGGCCGCCTCCACCGCGGCGAAGTCGCCGAGGCGGAAGACGAAGCTCTCGTTGTCCGGCGCGATGTCGGGCCAGACCGCCGGCGCGCCAGGCTTCGCCGCCTCGGCCGCATCGGTCACGCAGGGGAGGAGATCGTACTCCACCGCGATGCGCGCGGCCGCGTCCAGCGCCGCCTCGCGCGTCTCGGCCACCACGGCGGCCACCGCGTCGCCGACATAGCGCACCCGGTCGCGCGCGAGCATCCGCCAGGGCGTCTGCGCGATCGGCGAGCCGTCACGCCGGTGGCGCGGCGTCACGCAGCGCAGCACGCCGAGCTCGCCGATGTCCTCCGCCGTCAGGGCCAGCAGCACGCCGGGCATCGTCCGCGCCGCCTCGGCATGGACCGCGACGATCCGCGCCGAGGCATGCGGCGAGCGCAGGACCACGAGATGCGCCGCGTCCGGGGCCGTGGTCGCGGCGATGTCGTCCACGAAGCGCCCGGCGCCGCGCAGGAAGCGCGCGTCCTCGACGCGCCGGACCGGCGCGCCGATGCCGAACGCGACGGCGCCGCCGGCCGTCACGTCCCGGCCGCCGCCCGCATCGGCTGGCCTGGCTGCGCGCCCTCCTCCTCGTGGCGCCCGGCCTTGGCGACGGCCTGCACGACGCGGTCGCCGTCGATCGCGACGTCGTCCGTAAAGGCCGGCCGGCCCGTGCCGTCCACGATCGTACCGCCCCGGATGACGATGTCGTGCATCGCGTTTCCTCCTCGCGGGTCTGTCCCGCTCCCGGTCTTCGGTCCGAGGAGGATGGACGCGCGGCGGGGCGAGGGCAACTGGTCCCACGCGGCCGGTCGGCGGGGCTGCCCCGGCGCGCCCGGGGCTGCGCACCGTCACGACAGATCGCCTATCCGATCGCCGAGCGCGTCCTCGACATAGATCATCTTCACCAGGATCATGATCACGAGCAGCAGGGGCGTCGCGACCAGCACGCCATAGGCACCGAACAGGGAGCCCAGCGCGACGATGGTGAGGATGCCGAGCGCCGGCGGGATCGCCACCGCCCGGCGCTGCAGCATCGGCGTCAGCACATAGCCCTCCAGGTTCTGGATGAAGACGAAGAGGAGCAGGGTGTAGAGCGCGTCGTTCGGGCTCTGCGCGAAGGCGATGAGGACGGCCGGCGCCCCGGAGAGGATCGGCCCGAGATAGGGGATGACATTGAGCAGCCCGGCGAGGATGCCGAGGGCGAGGGCGAGCGGGATGCCGAGCAGCCACAGCCCCGTCGCCGTCACCGTCCCCACGACGAGCATCGCGACGGACTGGCCGAGGATCCAGCGCCACAGGCCGGTGTCGAGCGCGTCCAGGATCTCGATGGCACGCGCCCTTCTCTCGAGGGGTATCAGGTGCAGCAGGCCGCGGCGGTAGGGTCTCGGGTCGGCGGCCAGGAACAGCGCCACCACGACCACCAGCAGCGCATCGCCGAGGGCGCCGACCAACGTGCCCACGACGCCGGTCGCCATGCTGAGCAGCGTGCCCGGCCGGGGCGGCTCGCCCGCCGCCAGGATCTCGCGTCCCCATTCGTGCTCGGCGATGAAGTCCTGGACCCTTTGCAGCGCCCGCGGCAGGGCATCCCAGAGCTGCCCGAACTGCGCCGCCACCTCGGACCCGACCGACAGGGAGAAGAGGACACCCAGCAGGACCAGGCCGATGACCACGGCGGCGAGGGAGGCCCCGACGGGCAGGCGCGTCCAACGGCTCAGCAGCAGTGCCAGGTGGCGCAGCAGCACCGCCGCCAGCACGCCGCCGAAGGCCAGGAGGAGGACACTGGCGATCCGCCACGCCAGGAGGACCAGGCCGGTGACGAGCAGCGTGATCAGCAGCGCGCGGAGGTGACCTTCTCCGGCGGGAGCGAACGGCGGGGGCATGGGAATCCTGATGCTCGATGGTGTGGTGAGAACGCGCCGCGTCCGCGCACCTCGGCGGCGGCCCCTGCCGCCTGCCAGACCCTGGAACCATCCGGGGGCACGCACCGTTTCCCGCGCAGGCTTCTCACATCCGGGACACACGGGCCGGAGTGGGTCGGGCGGGCGGACGGTTGGGGCTTCCCTCCGGCTTGCTGCCGTCCGGCCCCTCCCGGCCGAGCCGAGCAAGGAGGGGTGCATCGTGATCGGTCAGGGCCGCGGCAGGCTTGTGACAATGGGCATCATCGCTGGCGCGGCCGTGCTCGCGGCCACCGCTGCGGCCGTCTGGGCGAGCGGTGGCGGACGGCCCGGGGCGCGGCGCGGCGCGGCGGCGGGGCGGATCACGGATGCCGCGAGACGCCGGGCCGGGTGGCGCCGGCTGCAGCCGCACCCCGC
The DNA here is from genome assembly GCA_019689515.1 of Acetobacteraceae bacterium. Lineage (GTDB taxonomy): Bacteria > Pseudomonadota > Alphaproteobacteria > Acetobacterales > Acetobacteraceae > Caldovatus. The sequence goes on from JADGHI010000081.1 coordinate 9,886, forward strand.
GACGACCGAGGCCGGCGGGTTCCAGGAGGTCCGGCCGGCGGGTCCGGAGGCGATGCGCAGCCCTCCATCGTATTCCTGGGACAAGGTGGACCAGGCCTCGGACGAATCCTTCCCGGCGAGCGACCCGCCCGGCTACTACGCGCTCAGGCCCTGACGGGCGATTACTACGCGCTCAGGCCCTGACGGGCGATCCGGACGGCGGCGGCCGGGCGAGGTGCTGATCGTCTTACACTGCCGCCTCGCCCGGCGCGCGGACCGGGAAGCGCAGCACATGGACCGTGCCGCTGTCGGGCGGCGCATGCGGCACCGTCTCCACGCGCCCGCCGAGCTGCGCGGCGAGCGCGCGCACCAGGCGCAGTCCCACGCCGCCGCCCTGCCCCTCGGTCCGCAACCTCTCGGGACGTCCCCGCGCGTCGCGCGGCGCTGCCGCCTCCGTTCCCGCCTCCGTCGCCATGCCGACCCCGTCATCCGCGACGGTCAGGACGAACATCTGCCTCCCCTCCTCGCGCCGGAACCCGACCCGGATGCTGCCCATGCGCTCGCCGGGGAAGGCGTGCTTGAGGGCGTTGGTGACCAGCTCGTTGACGATCAGCCCGACCGCGCCTGCGCGCGCGACGGTCAGCAGGGTGTCGTCCTCGGCCTCGACGAAAAGGCCGATCGGCCTGAGCCCGGCGACGCTCACCCGGAGGTCCGCGATCAGGTCGCGGAGGAAGGTCCCCATCTCCACCATGACCAGCCCGTCGCGGTGCGAGAGGCGGTCGTGGACCCGGGCGATGACATGCACGCGCTCGGCCCCTGCCCGCAGCGCCGCGGCGGCTTCCGGCGGCGCCGCGCCCGCCTGCATCGTGAGCAGGGTGACGACCCGCTGCAGGTCGTTCTTGACGCGGTGGCGGAACTCGGAAAGCAGGAGGTCGTGGGAGCGCTCGCTGGCCTCGGCGCGCTGGCGCGCGCTCACCGCTGCGCGGTGCGCTTCCTCGGCTTCGACGTAGACCCGGTGCAGCGCCTCGACGAGCGCAGCGAGGGCGAGCGAAACGCCGAAGTAGAGCCAGAGGGCAACGGCGTCGTCGCCGTGGATGATGGCGAGGCTCCCTGCCGGCGGAATAAGGAAATAGGCCGCGAGGAAGGTGCTCAGAACGGCGGCGATGATGCTGCTGCCCTGGTCGAAGAAGGCGGCGGAGACGATCACGGCCACGAGGGGGAGCAGGTAGGGCGGCACCGCCTCGTTGCGGAAGGCCTGGTGGTGAACCCAGAAGGCAAGGAGCACGAGCGCGACCGTGCCAGTCCAGCGGATCGGCAGCGGGAGCGCGCGCATGTCGAGCGCGGCCTTGAACAGCCTGTTCACGCGCCCCGAACATGGCCCGGCCCCCTGCGGTTCCATGCCGCCCCCGGCCCGACCGCTGTCCGGCTGCCGCCGCCCTGCAGGCTCCTCTCGCCGGCCATGATCGCGCGCCGCGTGCGTGGAGGTGGCGCGGCGGCACCCGTTCGATCAGCCCGCGCGCGGCCGGCGCGCCCGCCGGAGCGGCTTGCGGCGA